>JAVHLO010000154.1 GCA_031082105.1 Planctomycetota bacterium | reverse complement strand
GGGGGCCAGCGACCGGCCGGCACGTCGTCCCGCGTTGGGCAAACTGACAAAATGAATCTTGAAGCTCTACTGGCGACGCTAGTTGCTCGTTCGACCGGCGACTGAAGTCGCTACTACACACCCGGGCAACGCCGACATCTACAGACCATGCCTGCATCCGGGAGTCGTTGCGGCCGGGTCCGTGGCGGGCCATGCGCGCCGCCGGCCGCGTTTGTGCGCGCATCAAACAAAAGAACGAGGGAAACCGAATTGCTCGATGTCCCCTCGTTCTTCTCGCTGCAATACGGGCTACAGTGTCTTTTTGAACTCCTTGCTGACCTTGAACCCGATCGTCTTTGACGCCTTGATATTGAGTGGTGTGCGGGTCTTGGGGTTCCATCCTCTGCGTGCCTTCTTCAGCTTCAAGCGGAAAGTGCCGAAGCCGATGAGCTGGACCGCCTTGTCCTTTTTCAGACCTTTCTTGAGGTTCCGGATGACAGTGTCGACTGCGCGCTCTGCGTGCGATTTTGTGCTCTTCAGTTCCGCAGCCACAGCTTCAACCAGAGTCTGCTTGTTCACGGTGGTTCACCCCCTCTCACTACGGACACGCGTTCGGTTGAACTCCGGAAGAGGCAGGCTGTCGGCCCACGCTCTCTCTGGAAACCCGGAAGACCAATACATTCTAGCCGACCGTCCGCGCGGGTGTCAAGGAAAAATGCGCATGCGCCGCCCACTCGCGAAGTCCTTGACAGTCGCCGCGCAACGGAATATACTCTGCCCAAAGACAGGAATGTCCGCGAAATGTAGTTTGCCGGTTCTGGATTCACCAACGCGTGGCTCGTCATGACGGACTCTCCCACAAAGCTGCGGTTGACCCTCTGTTCCGGGGCGCTGGCCGGGAGGAATTTTCCGCTCGCTACAGGCCGGGCTCGCATCGGCCGCTCGTCGGAGTGCGAACTCGTGCTCGCCCGCCAGGACGCGACGGTCTCCGGGACCCACGCGATCCTCGAGTCGGAAGGAGACAAGTGGTTGCTCCGTGATGCCGGCTCGAGCACCGGCACGTTTCTGAACGGCCGTCGTATCGACGCGGGCGCCCGTGTCGAAGTCCGGCCCGGCGACTGGATCCTCTTCGGTGCCGGGGGCGTTGCCGCACTCGTCCAGGAGCAGCGGTCGCCCGCCCCGCGTTCCTGGCTCGTGCTCGAATCTGAGTTGCACCCGGGCGACTTTGCCGCGCGCGTCGATGTCGCGGAAGTCGTCGCCGTCGTCGATTCGGACGGCCGGCTCCGCGTCCCGGCGCCGGACGGAGCGAAGGACGGGTTCAGATTCCGGCTCGACAGATCACCCGTCGTCGCGGAGAGTCTCGCCGATCCGGACGGGGCGCCGGGGCGCGTCACGCCCAGGCCGGGCGACTTGCTCAGGACCTCCAGGGGCGGGGCGGGGCTGCGCGTGCTTGCGGCGCAGCCCGAGCCGGGCGCCGCTGCAATGGGCGTCGCGACCATGCAGCATGTCATCGGAAAAGAGATCAGGCGCAGCGCCGGACTCTTCAGGCTGCTCGCGGTCGCGGGGTTCGTCGCCGTGCTCGCGGCGGGTTTCTTCGTCTACGACCATTTCCAGCGGCAGATGGAGGAAGAGAGGCGGCGCCTGCAGGCGGACAGAGTACGGCTTGAACAGGAACTGCAGGCCGTAAAGGCGCAGTTCTCCACCTCGTTCGCCGAACAGAGGAAGGAGTTCGAAGAGGCCCTCACGCGCCAGAGGGCTGAGATGGAAAAACAGATGGCCGGCCTCAAGGAGAGCGAGCGAACTCAGTTCGCATCGCTGCTCGAAAAGTACAGGCGGTCGATATTCCTCATCTACGTCGAGACGCGGTTCTCGAATCCGCGATTCACCGGGCCGGTCGAGATCGCGGGATACGGGACCGGCTGGGCCGTATCGGCCGAAGGGCTTGTCGTTACGAACAAGCATGTGGTCCAAGTCTGGAAGTTCGAGCCCAGCCTCTGTGTGCTCCTCCGTGACTACCCGGACACTCAGGTCGATACTACGATTTACGCCTGGCCGTCGGGAGAGCGGTTCCTCAATGACCGAAACGAACCGCCGAACGAGTATGCCGGCTACAACTCCGGATCGCGAATGAACCTCGTGCTGGTCGGCACCGCGCCGGATACGTGGGAGTCCGTGACGATCAACAACGAAGGCCGAACCGTGCAGGTGGATATCCACGCACATACGGACGCGGACCTTGCGCTGCTGCGTCTCACGGGCGGGACGTTCACGCCGCTGCCGGTGAAGGCGGACCCGACCACCCTGAAGGAGCTGGACCCGGTAATGCTGCTCGGATTCCCATTGGGCGGCCAGGTGCTGGACTCCGGCCGTTCCGACGTGTCGGCCTCGCTCGGCACGGTTCGGTTCGTCAGCGGCGTTGTCGCTCATACCGCGTCCGCGTTCCAGGGAAACAGCGGCGGCCCGCTCGTTGCGCTCGACGGCGAGGTCGTCGGCGTGCTGACCCGCGCGCCGCTAAAGGGGGCCGGCGAGGTGGCGGAATCGTTCAGCCAGGCGATCAGGTCTGACAGGCTGGCGGAGTTCCTGAGGACGATCAGGTAGGGAGCGACCGGCCAGTGTGCCGTGTCGTCGGAATCAGTCTTTGTGCTACAATCCGGCAAGAGTCTGTTTTTTTGACAAGATTGTTTCACCGCAAAGAACGCAAAGCGCGCAAAGCGCGAAAGTCAAGTTCCGTGGTCTCGTCAGAGTCGCTTGACGTCCCTGTTCCAGTATCCGGTCGAGCTCGGTTTCTCCATCTTTCCTGGTGGCCTTGGCGCTCTTGGCGTTTTGGCGGTTCACCGGGCTCTGGGGGTCGAGAGTCTACTTCGCCGGGTCCGGCAATGATACTTGATGTGGCAGGCGCACTTTTCAAAGAACGAGAACAATGCAATCAGAAAACGCCGATTCGCTGATAGGCAAGGAGATCGAAGCCCGCTACCGGATCGATGCGGAGCTGGGCGCCGGCGGCATGGGCGTCGTCTACAAGGCGCGCCACCTGCTGCTCGGGACGGATGTCGCCTTGAAGGTCATCCACCCGGCGCTCGCGTCCACGCCGGAGGCGCGCGAGCGGTTCCTCCGCGAGGCGCGCGCGGCTATGGCGTTGTCGCACTCCAACATCGTTGCGGTTCGGGAAGTGTCCGAATCGGCGGGCCGGCTGTTCCTTACTATGGACCTCGTAAAAGGCGCAACCCTCGCGGCGGTCGCCGCACAACAGCGGCCGATGCCGGTCGCGCGCGCGGTGGGCATCATCTCGCAGGTGCTGGCCGCGCTCGCCGAGGCGCACCGGTGCGGGATCGTCCACCGTGACCTCAAGCCCGGTAACATCATGATCGAGGAAGGTGACAAGGCGAAGGTGCTGGACTTCGGCCTCGCGAAATCGGTCACCGGCGGGGCCGGGCCGTCCCAGGACAGCCTCACCGCCACTGGAATGGTCATGGGCACACTGCGCTACATGGCGCCGGAACAAATGGCAGGCGACCCGGTCGATGCGCGCACGGACCTCTATGCGGTCTCCGCAATGTTCTACGAACTCCTGAGCGGGAAACCGCCGCACGAAGCGGATTCGAACCAACAGTTGATGCGCAAGATACTCCTCGACGAGCCTCCGCCGCTCGAAGGGCCGCTGGGTGCACTCGTCATGCAGGGGCTGAAAAAGGAGAAGGAGAAGCGGCCAGGCAGCGCTGAAGAGTACCTGCGCCTTCTCAACGACGTCTTCTCGCCTCGGACCGCCATGACCGCGATGACGCCGCAGGTGCGCAGAGAGGTCGTGCTGGACCAGGCGCATCCCGCTCAATCCCGGGCCGGGTTGATTGTCGCGCTCGTAGGCGTCGTGTTGGTGCTGATCATCGTGTTCGTGGCATACCGCATGGTTCGCTCCGGGCAGTACAGGACGGCCATCGATGAGGCCAACACGGCCATGGCGCGCGGCGACCACGAGGCGGCCGCGAAGGCGTTCGATATGGCCGCGGAGATCGATCAGACCGCGGAGGCCATTCTCGGCGCGCGGAAGGCGAAACTCGAGTGGAAGCGAACAGAGGCGAAGAAGGCCGAGTCCGAACGCCGCTGGAGCGACGCGATACGATTATGGAAAGAGGCGGCGGGCTTCGCGGAGACGCCCGATCTCGTGAAGGACGACATCGCGCGGGCGGAGGAGGCGCTGCGGACCCGGCCCGGCACGCTCGTCGTCAAGACGAACCCGACCGGACTGATGGTCCGGGTCGCCGACTTCACGGCCAAGGCTGCGCCCGTCCGGTTCGAGGGCATACCCGCCGGGCAGGTGCAGGTGGAAGTGACGCGTCCCGACAGTTACCCGAGGCTTGCAGTCGCTGAGGTCCGCGGCGATTCCGAGACGGTCGTTGAAGTGGACCTTCCCGCGCTCGAGGCCGAAGAGGGGCAACGCTACGACCTGCTCACCGCAATCGTCCGCAGCGGCAACATCGAGAGCGCGATCGCCGAATGTACGGACTACCTGCGAAAGCTGCCGGGCGGGTACGCTACCGCGGAAGTCCTGCTCGTCCGACGGATTCTCGAGTGCCTCGCGGGCAAGGTCGCGCCCGCCCCCCATTTCGAGGCGAAGCTCCCGGAGGCGCTGCGTTCGGCGGCCGGGTACGCGCTCTCGCCTTCAGCGAAGATACTCTGCGGGTTGGACTACGACCAGAACCTGTTCTACACGTGGAACCTCGCGACGGGCAAGGTCAGAGGGCCGGTTTCCGCGAACTCGCCCGATGCCTTGCAGCACCTGGGCGGATGGGCGGCAAACGAGCGGTTCCTCTGGTCGTCGCAGGTCGTACAACTGGACGAGACGCAGCGGGAAAAATATTTCGAGTGGTGGGATATCGAGGTCGGCTCGGACGGTAAGTGCGAGCGCACCGACAAGGACGGCAGCTACTGTTGGGCGCAGGAAGGTCGATTGATACTCCACAGCGAGTTCTTTGAGAGGGTCGTTCGCGGCATCGCGACCGACTCCGGTACGGTCCTGTGGACGATCAACAACAACGCGCTGCTCGCCGATTACGACGAAGGCGAAGAACTGCCGCGCTACGTTGTACTCAACCACTCGGGAGACCGGATCCTCGACACGCAGACGAACCAGGTCTTCATCCCGTCATTCGGCGCGGACAGCGATTGGGTGAAGATGGACTACGATCCGGACCTGCAGCGGGTCGTCCTCGCGGGGACACGGTCGGATCGCCCTTACGTCGGGGTGTACGACCTCCAGGCGGGGAAAGTCCTCAGCAGTTTCGGCTTGTCGCGCTCGCTCGGCCATGAGATTCTCTTCGACGCCCGGCTGTCGCCTGACGGCAACACGTTCCTGTGCACGTACCAGGACGGCGGATGGGCGCGCACGCCCCTGGACAACCCGGCTGGACGCGTCGAGATGCCGTTCGATGCGAAGACCCAGTATGGATTCTACGGCCTCTACAAGGAGAGCAGGGGATACGCCTCGATCGCCACGCGACAGTCCGAGGTCGAGAGCGACCCGTTCTACAAGGTGGAGGTCTACGACATCAACACCGGCGAGCGCATCTTCGTACACGACGATGTGTGGCTGTATGTCACCATCGGCGAGTTGACCGATTCCGAGGTGCTGGTACTGGAAGGGTTGGACGCCAACAGGTCCCATAGAACGGTGATCGTTGATCGGAAGACCAACGCGATAGTATGCGACCAGGGCTTTGGCGACAACATGTACGTCACGTATCTACCCGGTTTGAACCTGATCTATGCACGTCGGATGAGCGCGGTGGACAGTTGGCAGGGGGACTCGTTGTATGTCCCGGGTGCGGAAGAGCCGTTCTGGTCGGGTCCGCCGCTCATCGGCCTGGACAGGAAGCGGGGCATCGCGCTTGGCGGCGGGAGTGACCGGTTCTACACGGACCCGTGGAAACGCGTGGAGCTCGAGCACTTCAGTCTGGACGGGAGCGACGACCCGCCTCGGTGGTTCGACCTGGGGACGATGCATCCGCTGGTGGTCGATCGCGCGTTCCTTGCGCGCCGGGGAAAGACCCCGCCGGTACGGGTAGGGGGCTGGTGGGTTCACAGATCGGACGACGGCCGCCTTTCTCTCTGGCGCGAGCAGGATTTGGTTGATGCGCTCGTGCCGTGGACTTCCGCGGTTCCACTCCGCCCCGGCGAGCTACTCAGGACGGCGGAAGCGCTGGTCGAGGAATACGAAGGGAAGTAGGAGTCGCCGCAGGCCGCCGTGGACTCGCATCGTGGGCGGGCGAGGCTCCCGCCGGAGCCGCTGTAGGCGGCAGCTCCAGTTGCCGACGGCTGGTCGCCGTTGCTTGGACCACGGGGAGCGAAGATGTCCCTCACCCTGACCCTCTTCCAGAGAGAGAGGAAACCTGCGTCGAAGCGAATCCGCTCCGCGACCGGGGGGGCGAGGCTCCCGTGAAGCCGCCCCTCTCATGAAGGGTTTGGATTCCCACCTTTCCGCGTGACGAAAACGCATTTGCAGTTGAATTGCGGATGCGCAAGTCAGTGTTTCCCGGACCCCAGCGAGTTCACGAGATGGCCGGGCGGAAGAAGAGGAGACCCACCAAGGTAGCCGAGTATCTGAGCCACGTGGGCAAGGAACTCCACAACCTTCGCGATGATGCCCTTCTTCTGTTCATCCTGGGCTTCCCCTGCAAGGCTGTGCAAATTCAACTGGACCCACCCCACGCTGCTCTCCAGGGCGCGACGCAATCCGCCGATTCCCACCACCTCACATGTCTCGATCGCACATCGCAGGTCTGCGAGTTTGGCCAGCAGGAGAGCCTTCAGATTCTCTGACAGGTTGCTCTCCGAAACCTCATCCAGAAGTGCTTGGACTTTCTGACGGAGTTCTTCAAGCGTCTTCCTGTCGGTCGTCATGACCGGTTCGACCCATTCAAGAAGGTCAGCGCACGCCTGAAGAGCCAGATAGGTTCTTTCGTCGAACTCATGCCTGACGTCACCGACTGACCGGTTTCCAGCGACTTTAAGAAAGGCGGTTGCGATTTGATCGAACACAAACTCGTACTTTGTGTGATCGAGTTTCAGGGTGGCGAGAGCCGCTCGAGCTTCACCCACAAGAGCAAATGATGAGAGCATGCGCGAGTAGAAGTTGACCACGGCGCTTCGGTTTACGCCAAGAAGCCCGGCCATAAAAGCGTGAGACTCCGTTTCAGTGTGTGTCTCCTTGAGCTTCAACAGGATGGCAAGAAGAGTCCTTGCAGGATTGGCTGTGCTGACGAATTCTTGATCCTGCTCCATGCGCGTTGTCCTCGGACAAGGATTTGAGACATCGAACCAACTGCACGTGTTACGTAGTACTGCGGCCGCCGCGAACCTATTGCCGGAATCGAGCATACTTCGGGGCGAAGCTGCCGTGGCTCTTGTCGCCGGACCAGGATACTTCCGTCCGGAGCCTCTCCGGACAATCGGCAGTATGGCCGCGGACAACCATAACTCATTCAGGTCCGACTCCTCGTTTCCTGCCGGAGCGGCGGCGCAACATGAAGAGCGCAGCAAGCAACGCGCAGACCCCCAGAAGCCCCAGTACGTAAGCGACTATAGCCCCGGCGGACTGCGACGGCGATGGAACAGGCTTTGCACCGGCTGCACGTTTACCCTTGGCCGTTTCGGTCGCTGCTTCGGCTGCCGTGAGCGGGGCTCGGCCGTCCTCGGGCGAGGCTACGCCGGCGGCCTCGTTCGTGTTCGCCGCGCCGCCCTCTCCGGACTTGTTCTCACCCTTGCCGGACTCGTTGCTTCCATTCTTGCCTTTCTCCTCTTCTTCCTCACGCCACTGACGATAGAGTTGCATGCCCAGCTCGTGATTGTACTCGCTGAAACACGCGCGAGGCTCAAAGCGTTTCTTGTAGCGGTCCGGGTTTGCCATACGGGGATGGCCTGTTACCTTGGAGAACGTAAACACGACAGTCTGGCCATTTGTCCAGAAGCCCGCGCTCCTTTCGAGCGGAGAGAACGGACATCGCTCTGAATCGAACGCTCTGTCAAATCGCTTCCGGAGTTCCTCTCTGAAC
>JAVHLO010000153.1 GCA_031082105.1 Planctomycetota bacterium | reverse complement strand
TTCGTGAGCTTCTCCGCCGATTCACGCGTCGGGCCAACCGGCGGGATCCGCGCTATCTTGCCGATCGTATCCTCGTACGCCTTGGTCCAGGAATGATAGAAATCACCCGTCAGGGCCTGGGGCAGTCCCGCGCCCGGATTCCCGAAGGAGAAGCCCGGATTCAAGGTCTGCATGGGGTTCATGAACTGACCCATCGCCGCGCGGTAGGTGTCAAGGAAATTGCCGCCCATCGCCAATGGCGAGAGTCCCGGCGACAGGACGGTCATGTGGAGGATGTCGTTGCACAGATTGCGCTGCGTGCTCGTCCACAGCTCGGAGAACGCGGCCCCCTTCTCGCTGTCGGGCCGACCGGCCATCTTCATCGCCATTTCGACCCAGGAAGCGACCAGCTTCATGTAGAGATCGATACTGCCCATGAGCCGCTCGACCACACCGCGCGAAGTCGCTTCGCCGCCGAACCCGGACAGGTTCGACAGCGTCCTGGAGTAGATCTGCCGCCACTCGGACAGCATACCGTCAACGCCCCCCTTGTCGGTCGCTGGACCCGAACCGAGCAACGCTGCGTTCGTATGAGCGACCATGCCCTGCCACGCACTCTGTATGCTCTTCTGGGCCTCGGCCCATATGCCAATCCAGTTGACCGCCTGGGGTGCGCCCGCTTGCTTTTCTTCCATTGAACCCGCTCCTAGTGGCAGCAAACCCTCAATTCCCGAATTCCGGAGACGCGGAGAAATTTCGATCCTATCAAATACGGGCATAAATGTCAAGAGAAATTTGCGGCATGCGCCTCGCGCGGCATACGTGCTTAATGAACTTGACTTTCCCGACGATAACTGCTAGAGTTTTAAGTCTCTAAGTCTCTGGCCATTTGCCCTAAGGCCGCGGCTCCCGTTCGCCTCCGAAGTGCGCCGAGCGCGAGCCGGCCCGGTGGTCTTTGAGGTGCTGCACATGCCGTACAAGAACCTGCGCGTCGAAATCAATTCCGGCGTGGCGAAGATCGTACTGAACCGGCCGCCTGTCAACATCCTCAACATCGAGATGATGTCCGAGATATGCTCGGCCATCGGATCCGAATGCTCTTCCCGCGAGTGCAAGGTCATCGCGTTCTACGGTGAGGGGAAGGCCTTCTCCGCCGGGGTCGATGTCGGTGAACACATGGGCGACAGCGCGACCAGGATGATCGAGGTGTTCCACCGGATGTTCCGGATGCTCATCGCCTCTGGGAAACCGACCGTCGCCGTGGTGAACGGCGCCGCTCTCGGGGGCGGTTGTGAACTGGCCGTCTTCTGCGACATGGTCATCGCCTCCGACAAGGCGAAACTCGGCCAGCCCGAGATCCAGCTCGCCGTGTTCCCGCCGATCGCCGCCGTGCTCTTCCCGCGCATCATCGGGCGCAAGAAGGCGCTCGAGCTCCTCCTGACCGGCGATACCATCGACGCCGCCGAGGCGCTCCGGCTCGGGCTTGTGAACCAGGTCGTTCCGCAGGACCAGTTGAACGTCGAGGCGGACAAGTTCCTGGCGAAGCTGACGAAACTCAGCGGCGTTGCGCTCGCCCTGACACGCAAGGCCGCAATGATCGAGCTGGACCGCCAGTTTGAAGATGATCTTGACGAAGTCGAAGAACTCTACCTGAAGACCCTCATGAAAACCCACGACGCGACCGAGGGGCTCAAGTCGTTTCTGGAAAAACGCAGGCCGACCTGGACGAACGAGTAAGGAAGGAGGAACAGCAACGATGAGAAAACGGCGAGTCGATTCACTGTCACCGGCGAGCGCGCTCAAGGTCGCTCTCTACTCCGAAGGAGGTTACCCGCTTCACGCCGTCGGCGACAGGCTCACGCGCAGCCACATGGAAGCGATGCAGAACGTGGGCATCAACTGGGTATGCGAGCTCGATGAGGCCGAGTCCGCGGAGCGATTCTCCCACGAAGCTCGCCACCGCGTGATCGAGGTCCAGCGTCTGGAACCGGGCGCGAAACTATCGAAGGCGCTGTATGACAGCCATGGGAGCCTTCTGCTCGATATCGGACACGATATCACACAGAAGCTGAAGGACCGGCTCGCCGAGCGTGGAATACGCTGGCTCTACGTGGAGAAGAGCCCGGACGAGCGCGGGAACAACGAAGTGGAGCAATACAGGACGGCCCTGCGCCAGATGCCGGACATGATGACGGCCCTGCCCGACCACGAGATCACGCCGTTGAGCGACAGGCTCATCATCCATCCCGAAACGGAACTCACCCTCGACAACATCGAGGCGCAGTTGTCGACCGGAGACCTGGCGGTCGCGCCGGAAGGCGCCCCGCTCTCCGCCTTGATCGTTCAGCACGAGGACACCCGACTCCGGTCTGAGCAGGACAAGGAGTTCTTCGTGTCGGTCTATCACGATACGGTGTACGAAACCGACCGCTTGTTCAAGTCCATCCAGCAGGGCGTGACGACTCGCGGAGATCTCGTCGCGGAGACGTGCAGGCGCGTGATGCGCGGGCTGGCCAAGGACAAGGACCTGCTCCTCAACGTGTGCCACCTGCGCAACCGCCACGAGTATCTCCTTGCCCACTCCGTCCGCGTGACCGTCATGGCCACCGCGATCGCCGCGGCCAAGGGCTATTCCGCGCCGCAGGTCTACGAGGTCGCAAGCGGCGCGTTCCTGCACGATATCGGTATGCTCCGCGTCCCGCAGGAGCTCGTCGAGAAACCGGCCCGCCTCACGCCCGAAGAGATGATCGAGGTTCAGAAGCATCCCATCTACGCGATCGACCTGCTGCAGCGGATGACAACCATGCCGCGCACGACGCCCTTCGTTGCCTACCAGTCCCACGAGCGCGAGGATGGGAGCGGCTACCCGCGCGGCAGGAGCGGACAGATGATCCACGACTTCGCGAAGATAATCGCCGTCGCGGACATCTACGACGCGATGACTTCCAAGCGGCCGTACCGCCCGCCCATGCTCCCCTACCACGCGATGGAGAAGGTCGTCTACCTGGCGAGCAAGCGGCATGTCGACCCTGACATCGTCCGCGCGTTCCTCGCTTACCTCTCGCTCTTCCCGGTGGGCAGTTGGGTAGAGCTGAACGACGGACGCATCGCGCGCGTCGTGGCGACGAACCCCAAGGAGTACACGCGACCGGTCGTGTGCATCCACTTCAACAAGGACGGCAGCGCGGTCAAGCCGCAGAGAATCAACATGCGGTTGTTCCCGGGCATGAAAGTCGTCGCCGCCGTCGACCCGAGTTCGTACCCGGTCGTCTCGGCCGCGGGGTTCTAGGCCGGACTATTCGCGTATCAGGGAAAGAGGGTGACAGTCTGTCATTCCCGCGAAAGCGGGAATCCAGTGGGTCGCCGACGCGACCGGGACTGGCGGAATCCTGTCTTGTCCTCTTGTTGTTGCGCCGTTTGCTGGATTCCCGCTTTCGCGGGAATGGCATTTTCACGCTTCTTCATGAGTGGGCCGGGCCAGGCCATTTGTTTGCCACCATCGATTGACGGGTATCAAAGATGCGCGTCGTAGTCACCGGGGGAGCCGGCTTCATCGGTTCCCATCTGTGCGATCACCTGATCGGGAAGGGACACGAGGTCGTCTGCTTGGACAATCTCATAACCGGCACGACGGCCAACATCGAACACCTCGCGGGCAGGCCGGACTTCAAGTTCATCAAGCACGACGTTACTGAGTACATCTATCTCGACGGCAAGGTTGACGCGGTCATGCACCTCGCATCGCCGGCGAGCCCGAAAGACTACCTGCGATTCCCGATACAGACGCTGAAAGTCGGCGCGCTCGGCACCCACAAGGCGCTGGGGCTTGCGAAGTCCAAGAAGGCGCGGTTCCTGCTCGCCTCGACCTCGGAAGTGTACGGCGATCCGCTTGAACATCCGCAGCGCGAGACCTACTGGGGACATGTCAATCCGGTCGGTCCGCGCGGAGTCTATGACGAGGCAAAGAGATTCGCCGAGGCGATGACGATGGCCTACCAGCGCTTTCACCGGCTGGACACGCGGATCGCCCGGATTTTTAACACGTACGGACCGCGGATGCGGATCGACGACGGCCGGGCGCTGCCGACATTCGTGTCACAGGCGTTGAAAGGGATGCCGTTGACGGTCTACGGCGACGGGAGCCAGACACGCAGCTTCTGTTATGTGTCCGACACCGTGGACGGGCTGTACAAGCTGCTGCTCTTGAACTACACGGACCCGGTGAACCTCGGCAACCCCGACGAGGTGACGATACTGAAGCTGGCTCAGGAGGTGGGCGAGATGGCGGGGATCAAGCCGCGGATCGAGTACAGGCCGTACCCCGAGGACGATCCGAAGGTCCGAAGGCCCGACATCTTGATCGCGACGACGCGGCTCGGCTGGAAGCCGGCGGTTGGCCGGCGCGAAGGGCTCGCCAAGACGTTCGAGTACTTCAAGAAGCAGGGAGCCGAGCCACAACCAAAGAACTGAAGAACTGAAGAACGGAAGAACAAAAGGACGAAAAACCTCGCCAAAAACAAGGTTTTGCCCGATTGTAGTACGGATTCTGCAGGCACAATCTCAGACGGAAATCGACATTTTCTCGACCCCGCAATTGGCCACAAAAAGGCACAAAAGGCACAAAGCGGAGTTTCCCAGTTCGGAACAGGCTCGTTCATTGCCGAAGTAGTATTGCCTCGGCGTTTTGTGTATTTTGTGCCTCTTTGTGGCGATTCGATCGAGGACGGTTAGCTCTTGAGGTTGAAGATCCGCTTCGTCGTCCCGGGTCGTCCCCCGGCCCCCAGGCACGTCGGTAGGAACCGCGAATGAACGCGAATTCACGCCAATTCCCGATCCGACATTGGCGTCCATGCGCGGTTTCAGAGACTCGAAATTGAATAGGAATGTCCCCTTGCTCAGCGTCCTGACCGGGATTGCGCGCGTATCCCGGGACCGGTGCGAGAGACTGTCATTCCCACGATCACCACGCCCATTCCGAGACGCTACAACTCGATATCGTAGGTCTTGAGCTTACGATAGAGCGTGCTGCGGTTGATCCCGAGCGAGACCGAGGCGAGCTGGGTGTCGCCGCGCGAGCTCCGCAAGGCCGCGAGAATCGCCTCTTTTTCGAGATCCTTCAGCGACTTACCGAGGAAGGGGTTTCTCCGCAACTTGGTGGGGTGAACGAGGCTTGAGATATTCGGTGGCAGGTCGGAGAGTTCGAGCCGCGAGCCGGAACCGATGGTGTACGCGCGGCCGATGACGTTTTCCAGTTCCCGGATGTTGCCGGGCCAGTCGTGCCGGAACAGCGCGATCATCGCCGTGTCGGAAACGCCGTTCATGATCCTGCCCGTGCTCTTGCCGTTGTACACCTGCAGGCAGTGGGCGACGAGCAGCGGGATATCGTCCTTTCTCTCGCGGAGCGGCGGCAGGTTGATCGTGACGAAGTTCAGCCGGTAGAAGAGATCGACGCGGAACTCGCCGCGTTTGCTCATCTCGGAGAGATCGCGGTTCGTCGCCGACACGAGCCTGACGTCCACCTGCACGGTGTCGCTGCTTCCGACGGGCCGGATCGCCTTGGTCTCGATGCACCGCAGGAGGACCGGCTGCAGATCGAGCGGGATCTCGGCGATCTCGTCAAGGAACGCGGTGCCGCCGTTCGCCTTCACGAACAGGCCGTCCTTCTTCGTGTGCGCGCCGGTGAACGCGCCCTTCTCGTGGCCGAAGAGCTCGCTTTCGATCAGGCTCTTGCTGATCGAGCCGCAGTCTATCGTCACGAACGGCTTGTCGGCGCGCACGCTGTTGGAATGGACCGCATGGGCCACCACTTCCTTGCCCGTGCCGCTCTCGCCCTGTATGAGGATGTTGCAGTCGTCCTTGCCCGTCTTGGCTATCAGCTCATGGACCCTCTGCATTTGCGGGGTCCGCCCGATGAGGTTCTCGTACGGCACCGGTATCTTGGACGCCTCGCCGATCGTCTGGGTCTCGCGCCGCAGCGCCCTGAGCCGCTGCACGCGTTCGAGAACCGTCTTGATCTGGCTCGCCTTGAACGGCTTCGGAAGGTAGTCGAAGACGCCGAGCTTCATCATGTTGACCGCGGACTCGACCGTGCCGTAGCCGGTGATGACGACGATCTCCGTCTCAACATGGCTGCAGCGGAAGCTCTCGATCACTTCGTCGCCGGACATGCCCGGGAGTTTCCGGTCTACGAAGGCGATATCGAACTTCGCATGAGCGGCAAGGTCAATGGCCTCTTCGCCGGACCTTGCAGCCGTGATGGTCACGGTATCGGACGCGAGAAGGTCCTTGAAGATCCGCGCAATTGACGGATCGTCATCGACGACAAGCACCTTCAGCGCTGTGGACTTGGTTTCTGCCACGACATGAATCCCCAATCTATTGCGTACAATCGGCGACTATGGTCCCGACCCTGCCTCCGGCCTCATTGCGAGAATGAACTCCACTTCTCCCCTGGGCACATTCAGATCCGCGGCGATTTGCGCGGCGCTGTGTCCCTGTGCGCGCAGCTTCCAGACGTTCAGCCGTTTCTGCTCCATCGGATCAGCGCCCGCAGCCGGCTTCGTCTCGGCGGGCTCAGCCCCTGGCGCGGCCGCACGGGCCTGCGAGACCGGGTCGGAACGCAGGCTCGACACTTCCATCCTTACCGCCGGAGTCGGCGCCGGACCCGCTTCCGAGGGGCGGCTTGCGTGCGCGGGATCGCGAATCTCGCGTCCGCCGGGCGCAGGCGGGACAAGCTGCTGCAGCGTCGCGATTCGCCGGTCCGCATCAATAATCAGCCGTTCAAGAATGCGCGCCCGAGTATCGAGTTTCGCCAGGGCGTCGCGCGAGTAGTCCTGCAGATCGACAATCGCCTGTTCGAGCGACGACCTTGAATCGTCGCCCGTCATCGACGAAGCGAATCTGGCCGGACCGCGCTGTGGGGACTCGTTCGTTCTCACGGGGCGCTTCACGCGAGACCACGCCCTCAGCATCACGAATATGATCATCATGACCGCAAATATGATGAGCATCGTGCCGAGGTCGATTTGCCCGGCAGCGCTCTCAGCCGCCATCACGCCCAATGGGTTCATCGGTTGCTCCAGACCCGCCCTTCCGCGCTCCGACCGGGACCGCGGCTACGACGGAGAACACCGTCATGTCGAGCGCCCGGCTACGCGCCCTGGAATTCGGGCTTCTTCTTTTCGAGGAACGCGTTCAGTCCGGTCTTTGCGTCCTTCGTGGCGCAAAGGAGTCCGAACAGGTTGCTCTCGAGGTTCAATCCTTCGGCAAGCGTCATGTCGAGCCCGCGGCCGATCGCTTCGTTTGCGAACCGCACCGCAAGCGGGCCCTTGGCCATGATGATCCTGACGGTCTTTTCAGTCTCGACGAGGAGGTCCTTCTGCGGAAACACCCTGTTGACGAGCCCGATGCGGAGCGCCTCCGCGGCATCGACCGGCGCGCCCGTGAGGATGAGCTCGGCGGCAATCCCCCTGCCCACGAGTCGCGAAAGCCGCTGCGTCCCGCCGTAGCCGGGTATGATGCCGAGGTTAACCTCAGGCTGGCCGAACTTCGCGTTTTCCGCGGCGAACCGGAAAGCGCACGCCATCGCAAGCTCGCACCCGCCGCCGAGCGCGAATCCGTTCACCGCGGCGACGACCGGCTTGCCCAGGTTCTCGATCAGGCTGAGGACACGCTGCCCCTTCTGCATCGCCCGCTTGCCGCCAAGCGGGTCGAGTTTCGCAAGCTCGCCGATGTCCGCGCCGGCCACGAATGCCTTCTCACCCGCGCCCGTGAGAATTGCGGCCTTCAGGGCGTCGTTGTCGCGCACGTGGGTGAAGGCCTTCTCGAGCTCGTCGAGCGTCTTGTCGTTGAGCGCATTCAGCTTGTCGGGCCGGTTGATGGTGACAAACGCGACGCCCTCCTTCTCGGACCACAGCAGATTTTCGAAGTTCATTGGTCTCCTTTCCAGCACAGCGCCGTCTGTCGAATATGGAGCGTCAAAGCCGCAGCTTTGTGCGTCTTCCCGCATCACCAACGATCTGTACTACAGTCCGGCAAGAACTTCTTCTCTTTGAAAAGATTCATTCACCGCAAAGAACGCAAAGCGCGCAAAGCGTGAGAGTCAATTGCGGGGC
>JAVHLO010000152.1:7177-8098 GCA_031082105.1 Planctomycetota bacterium | reverse complement strand
CGCGGCATTCGAAGGCTCGCCTTCCTTGAGCGGCAGCACGCACACATAGGGCAACTCGGTTGCGTCGCGCAAGGGCGTAAGGTACTTTGTGTACAGCTCTACCAGGGTTGCCTTCGTCAGTTTCCCCTGCCGAAGTTGGTCCATCACTTCCTGGCTGATGCGCTCTATCGGCGAAGGAATCATGCACTGCATCACAGCGCCCGCTTCATCGAGTTTCTTGATGTTCTCGGCGAGTTGGGTTCGCATCTCGTCGAACGCGCTGTCCGGGATGGCAGTCACCTGGCCGATGACCATGTCTTTGCGCCTGACGGTCTGTGTCAGCTCATTCTTTGCGAAGAACGCCTGCTCGGAGTCGTACGGCATGTATCGCATTCCAGAGTTCTCCGTAGGTTTCATCTCCCACGGCAGCACCCAGTTCGAGTAGATTCCGGCTTTCTGCAGCTCAGCCTTCGAAGGTATGAGCTCGCGGGCGCCGGGTTTATCCTCTGCGAAGGCAGTGGAGGGCGCCGACAGCAGCGCCACAATCACCGCCCAAACCGCGATACGGGTACCGATGTCGGGTTTCATGATTACTCCTCTTTGGCAGGTGGAAGAGAGGACAGAAAAGCAAGCCTTGGCGGGCCGGCTGTCCACAAAAATCGTCGTGACAGAGCACTATCTGCCTTCCTCGATCACTTCCCTCGTCGCCTCCGGAAACTCGGTCGGGATAACGTCGAACGGCCCGCTGTGCACGGAAACCGTCCCGAATATCGCCGCTCTCTGCTTCACTCTCTCGTTCATGTCTTCCTGGGCCTTCTCGAGCAACTGCGATTTCTTGATCCTTCCCCGCGCCTTCTTCGGCGAATACCAGATCTGTTTTATTTTCTTCTTGGCCTCGCTCCATTCTTCCTTCTCGATGAAGACCATCTCGTGCCGTATGAC
>JAVHLO010000152.1:3183-7167 GCA_031082105.1 Planctomycetota bacterium | reverse complement strand
CGTCACTTGAGATGTCCCGGAGTCGACCGACGTGGTTTGGCGGAGAAAATTCATGATGAGCGCGGGCACGTCGCGATTGCCGGGGCGCGGTTTCTTCTTGAGGTCGATGGACTCTCCGATCAGGGCCTTCAGGCTGTCCAGCTTCTCCAAGCAAGGACGCGCCAACGCCAGCGGCACCAGCATGTCACTCCACACCAGGCTCCCATGCGTCCCCGGCGTGTGTCCGGCCTCGAAGTAGTATTCCGGGTATTTTGGAATGATAACCACGTCCCCGCTCCGGTCACAGTTCATCCCCTCGATGGCTTCCGTCAGGAAAGCGCGGTCGCTCTGCTTCCATCCGTATCGCCCGGAGAAGAAGACGCAATCAGGCTCAGCCCGTTCAAGATACCGGCTCAACGGGACGATATTGTGGAACGCCATGTCGAAGACCGAGTAGTTCTCGCCGGGCTTGCGCACCAGGATCAGGTCGATCTGTCCCTTCCACGCGCCTGTCTCCGTCTCGTTCGCTACTCGCATGGCGAGCGTGACGATCGCTTCCAAGGTCGGCGGGTCCGACCAGGAACCCATGTTGGGCGCGCGGAGATAGACATGCGCGCACCCGCCGTTGTAGCCGACAACACAGTCACTCGCTGAAGCGCCTCTCTTCTCTTCCACGGTGCGGTTTCCCAGTTGTCGCTTCAAGGTAAAGGTGCCTTCGACCTGGTAACCCCAGGCGGGAAGGAGGTCCGCGCGAAGCTGCGGTTCGATGAGATGCTGCACGTCTGTCTGTCCGTGGTCGGAACAGACAATCCACAGGGCATTGGCAAAGACCGCGTCGCTGACCTTCGCGCGAATCATGCCGAGCAGCCCGTCAATAAAGTACAGCCGCTCCGTGTGCGTGTTCTGTACCTGTCCCCTCCAGTGTCCGGCATGATCAAGCCCGGCAAAATAGAACCAGAGTATTCCTGCTTGTTCGGGGTCGGGACAGTCCAGGCGCGCCTGCATCGTAGCCTTGACCATCTCCGCGTCGAAGTATGACACGAACGGGTGGAGCTTCACTCCGGCTGCAGCCGCGACAGTGTCTGCGGTGTCGCTGATCCCGAAGGCTGCCGTGTCGACCAGTCCCGCGCTTGGACGGAGGGTCTTCGGGCTTCGCCCGAAGAAATAGTTCCAGCCGACGACGCTCCGGTAGCCGCTCTCGCCTGCCGTGTCGCAGACCGTGGGGCACCGGAGCGACTTGTTCGCCGCGCCGTCGGGTCCTACCGCGCTGCGCGTGTCAGACAGTTCCCAGTGGAGGACACTGTAATTGAAGAGCCCACCGGTCCACGCATACCTGCGCGGCTCGCCCTCCCTGGGATTGCGGTCGAACCATTCGTTTCCCGGGAAGCCGTTCACCGACGGCCCAGCTCCCGTCATGAGCGCAGATTGGCCGGCGAAGGTGTAAGAAGGAAAGACCGTCGTGGCGCCTTCAACGGCCAGCCCCGTCTCGAACTGGAAGGCGCTCAACGCGCCGATCGCCGCCTTGCCCTGTGGCTCGCCGAATAGCCGGCGCAGGTTCGGCGGTGGAGAGCTCGAACACAGGGCGCCATAGAGGATGTTCTGACACAGCCCGTCTATGTCGAGCACGATCGCAAGCTTCTGGACCACTCTGAAGGCGTCTGGAATGCGCATGATCTCCTCGCCCTCTTCGTAGACGATCAGTTGGCGCGGCCCCAGCGGCGCCTCGTCTTTGACGAAAATCAGAAATGTTATGCGTGGTCCGTACTCGTCGTTGTCAAACTTGCCCTCGCCTGTCTCTTCGAACCTCTTTTCGGTCAATGTCTCACCGAAGAGAACGCCGCCCGGTGAGCGACCGGTGATCCTGCCACTCGGCGGCGACACGCCCGGGACTTCGAGCATGACCACTGAGCCTCTGGGAATGTCCCGCATCGGGTCCTTGGCGCGAACCGAAATCAACGATGAAAAAGAAAGACGGTCCTCGACGACCGTGAACCTTGAGAAGTGGAACGTCTGAATCGCGAGTGTCTTCGCACTTGCGTCTATCATGCCTCCGACCGGTCGCCAGGTTGTTCCGTCCCATATTGCGCCCGTGAGCCGCGGGGATGGTTCGCCTTCAAACGGGATCGTGAGAATTACGGGCTGGTGAAACAACTCCGTCGGCACGGACTCAGATGACACATCCACAATGGCGCTCCGCAGTTTCACGTTCGTGCCGGCTGGTTTCATCCGGCTCAAAACGGAAACCGTCACCTTGGTGTCGCTTGAGAATGTCTTGGCGGGAACCGCGACAACCACGCCGCTGGGATGCTGCACGGCGCCTCCGCCTGCGCCTACAGACTTGCTGACGACCGTTGGCGGCCGCTCGCCGTCGTCGAGTGGCGGCACGACCGGCGGCCGGTCAATCGTCGGTTCCTCTTCTTTCTCGAGTTCCGCGATTGCCGCGCGCGCCTTCGCCGCCCAATCGCCGGTCGAATCGAACTCGAGGTACTTGCGATAGGATGCGATCGCCTCCGCCTTTCGGCGGAGACCTGCGTACGCGAGGGCGCGGCCGAAATGGGCGCCGTAGTTCTGCGGGTCCAGCGCCTCGGCGACGTCGTACGCGAAGAGCGCGTATTCGAACCGCGACACGTGCAGAAAACTGCCGGCCATGTCGTGGGCGGTTTTTGCGGTGGCGGCGTCGTCTCTGACGGCTTCCGCGAAGTATTTTTCCGCGACCTCCTCCTTGCCCTGCTTGAGCGACAGCATGCCTCGAAGCAGCGAGGTTCTCGCCTTCTGCCCGAGCGAACCTTCGTATGTCTTCAATTCCTCCTCGGCCTCGTCCAGACGTCCGGCGAAAATCTGGAGATAGATCAGTTTGCGTTGGACGTCGTACTGCGCGACGGGCTTCGCAGGCGCCGGGCGGACGCCTTCCATGTATGCCTTGAAGTCGGCGCAGGCCTTTTCGAATTCCGCCCGGTCGTAGTAGACGTTGCCGCGGAGCGCGTGTGCGGCGAAATTCGCCGGGTCCTGTTCGAGCGCGCGCGTGCAGAGTTGTTCGGCTTGTGCCAGGTCGCCCCTTGCGTAGGCGTCCTGCGCTTCCCTGTGGGTCTTGAGCGATGCCTCTACGTCCGGGGCCTCTTGCGCGAAGACGTGTGGTAGGAACAAGGCGACGACACTTGCCGCGAGCAGTCCGGCTATCGTGGTTTTCATGGCTTGCCTCCACCTGTGCTTCCCAGTCCTGCAAGTTGCTGCACGCTGGTCAAAAGAGAGAAAAGAATTATGCCGCTGGGTGATCCAAGTCTCTTGGCCGCTCCCTCGCGGTCGCGGCTCGGTCAAACCGGCTCGGCAGGAGCCTCGCCCTCCCTTGTCATTCCCGCGCAAGCGAGAATCCAGGAGTCGGCAGCTGGAGCTGCCTCCTACTCCTGCTCCTACTCCTTCTCTTCTCCTCCGCCGCCGTCGATCTTGAACTCGTACCAGTCCTTCAGGAAGAACTCCCACTTCACCTTCAGGCTGTTCAGCGATTCGCCGGTGTGCCGTTCGATCGCCTCCTTCAGCTTCCCATCCTCCGCCGCGTCGACCCAGACGGACACGAGTGTCTTGCTGCCGCCGCATTCCCGGTGCAGGAACTCGACGAACGTACCCACCGCCGCGTATTCGTACCCGTGCACCTTCCGCGCCTCGCGCGTGATGACCTTGTTCAAGGTGCCGATCGGCGAGTTGCCGTTCTCGACGTCCGTCTTGAAGTTCGTCAGGGCGCGGTTCGTCAGGTAGTAGCCGCGGTCCGCCTCAGCGGCCCACTTGATCGCCGCGCATTCCGCAAGCCCCTCGAGAAACCAGATCGGCACATTGCTCGGATAACCCTTCCTGTCGACGTAGCCGAGCCGCTTCACCAGATCGAACGACACCAGGTGCGCCAGCTCGTGCGCCATCTGGAACTTGAGCTCCTCTTCCGCCTCGCCGGCAAAGAGGCGCAGCTCGCGTTTCTCGTGGTTCCACGACGCGCCGCCCTCCAGTTCCTTGTAGAGG
>JAVHLO010000152.1:0-3173 GCA_031082105.1 Planctomycetota bacterium | reverse complement strand
TTCATGAACTCACGCTGCTGCCTCTGGGCCTTGATGAGCCGGCCCATGAGGTTCGGTTCCTCTTTCTCACCCGGCTCGGCAGGAGCCTCGCCCTCCCCGGGCTCACGCGGCCCCGGCTCGCGCGGTTCCGGCTCGGCAGGGGGCTCGACCTCACCCGGTTCGCGCGGCCCCGGCTCTGGGTTGCCCTTCACGGTCAGCCTGACCTTCTCCTGCTGCAGCGTCTCGGTCCCGCACTTCAGCCGCACCGTGAACTCGGTCTTCCCCTCGCGGCAACCGACCGCGGCCACGAACGAGTCGTCGGTCGGCAGGTCCTTCACCTCGGACTCGGGAGGATTGTAGCCATTCTTGATGAACGATGCGTGGAGGACGGGCATGTTCCACGAAGCGACAGGCTTGCCGGCTGGGTCGAGCATCTCCACACAAACGTCCTTCACGTTCGTGACGCCGGTCATGACGATGAAGATGTTGAACGGCGTACCCAGCCAGACCTGTCTCTCGAGATCGCTGTTGCCGGATTCGATATCCGACGGCTCCTCGGGCGGGAGCTCGACATCGCCGCCCTCGCCGCCCGTGAAGTCGAAGGCAACCTCCTTTGGGCCGAGATGCAGCTTCAGCCGGCTCCTCAGCGAATCGTCGATCCTGTAGCGGATCGCGTCCTCGCACAAGACCGTACCCGCGGCCGCATCCGTCAGCACGATCCTCAGCGTCGCGGCCTCGAGAAAAGAGAACTTCTCCTTGACGTACTTCTCCATCACGTTCCCGGTCACCCGCTCCAGGTCGGAGCCGCGTTCCTTCTCCTCGCTGCCGTCGAGGTTGGAGATCGTCTCCGGTTCCGATGCAAAATCGGTCCCGTCGATGAAACACTGGAGGAGCAGGTCCGGCGAATCCTGGTCGCCGAGGTTCTTGAGGACCAGCTTGAACTCGGGCGGTTCCATCTCTGCATTGAGGACGAGCTCGCGGGGTTCGATCTGCATGGTGAGGCTGGCCGGCCTGGTCGCCTTCACGCTTATCTTGTTGCCCAGCGTCCTTGCCGCGGCCGGACAGCTAACCTCGACAGCGATATCGCGGGAGTTGAGCTCACCGCCGATCTCGATGAAGGCGTTCACCTCGACGACTGTTTTTTCGTGGTTGGGCAGGCGGTCGATGGAACCGCGGCCGATCTCGCGGCCGTTGCCGTCGACGAGCCGGATCACGATCGCTTTCGCGGTCTTGCCGAGCGAGGTGGAATTGGAGACGGTGACCCTGAAGACGACATTCCCGCTCTCCGCGAGCTCGACCTTCTCCGGATCGACTTTTTCAACCGAGAGTTCGGGGTTGTTCGGCCCGGTATCGCCGGGGTCCGGCTCTTCGGGCTTGTACGGCGCCGGCGCGGAGGCGAGGCCAAGGTTCGCGAGTATCGTCCTGACCACGAAGTCGAAGTATTTCATCTCGGCGTACTTGCCGGTACACTGGATCTGGCAGGCGAACCAGGAGAACCAGAACCCGCCCACGATGTAGGTGGAGGTATTGCGGCCGATGAAGACGGGGTAGTCGTCATAGCGTTTCGTCTCGGTGCCCTTCAGTTCTTCTGAGTGTTCCTTGATCCAGCGTTCGTATTTGTCCTTGTCGATCTCCTCCATGGTATCCGGGTTCTTGCTGATGACGACGAGGATGCTGCTGAGCGGCTCTTTTGTGCCGTATCGCCTGGTGAACATGCCCCATTCGCGCTTGTCTTCGATCTCCGCACACGCGGCGTCGAGGACGGTCTCGGGCATGAGCCTGTGGATCTGTTCGGGTGGGATCTTCTCGGGTGCGGGCCCCGCATCCGCGCAGGCGACACCTCAGCCCGACCCGACACCGCTGACGAGGATCGTGCGCCTGGCGACAGCGCCCTCGTTGCAGGTGACGCGGACCTCGTAGCCGTAGACGCCCTGCCGGACGGACGGCAGCGTGACCACGCGGTCGAACGACTCACCTGCAGCGAGCGAAGTCTTCTCGAGCGGCACTTCGCCACCGGGGACGACGCCGAGCTTGAGCCCCGTGACCGTCCGGAGCCCGGTGTTGGCGATGCGGACGTTGAACTCCGCCGTCGCGCCCGCGGCTACCTCCAGGGCGGTCGGGGCGAGCTCGATCTGGAGCTTCGCCGGGGACAGGCCGGTCTGGTCGCGTCCCTGCGGTCCGGGCTCGGTCGGCCGATCGGGTTGGGGGCCGGGCTCCTGGTCCGGCTTCGGCGCCGCCGAACCCGGCACATCGCGGAGCGCAATGTGCACCGGGCCATTGCCCCGGCCGAGCGAAGCGTAGATGAGCATCGAGTACCTGTCCGGGTCAAGGACGACACGGGTCCAGCCGCCGTCGGTCGTCGGGTTTCCGGACTTGCCGCAACCGGATTTGACGCTTCCTTTCGCGATGGAGCGCAGGTCCCAGTAGACGCAGTCGTGGCCGCCGACGAAAACAAAGACCTCGTACTTCTTCTTCAGGGTGAACTGGACCAGCGAGGTCACCTCGTTCGGCCCCCTGCTCACCTCGTAGTCGCCGGAATACGCGTACGTGCCGGGTTCCGGGATGGTGGGCTCTCTGAACGAGGCGGTCTTGTCAAGGACGGGGAAGAGATCGTCGGGCGTGAGCGGCTGCTCCTGCGCGGACACCGCAGCGATCGACAGGGAGAGGAACGCAACAACGGAGATCAGCAAACGCGAAATGTTGAGTGTCATTTTCGCCTCCCTGAAACAACAACAATCAAACAAAACGCCTCGACTCGGATCGAGAAGCCCGGCTGAAGCCGGCTGCCGGTGGCGCGGTGGCACCCGTTTTCCACCGGCTAAAGCTGGTGGCAGACACCGGATCGGCTGAAGCCGACCGCTTTGGGGCGATCCGATCCGCGAGCGTAAGCGAGCGTCCAGAGGCATTCGGGTGCACCATGCGTCTCCTGGATTCCCGCTTTTCCGCCACGGCGGATCCGCTGCGGCAGACGCGGGAATGACAACGCTCACGTTGCAGTGAGATTGAAGTCTCCTGGCCGCTCCCTCACGGTCGCGGCTCGGTTCATCCGACTCGGCAGGAGCCTCGCATCCCTTGTCATTCCCGCGCAAGCGGGAATCCAGAAGTCGGCAGCTGGAGCTGCCTCCTACAGGCGCGGCTCGGCATGAGCCTCGCCCTCCCGGGCAGGTCGACGGGCACAGGCGGGACGCCTGTGC
>JAVHLO010000151.1 GCA_031082105.1 Planctomycetota bacterium | reverse complement strand
CGCCAGAGCGGCTGCGGGCAGGGCCAGGCAAAGGCCCAGTGCTGCCGCCGCTGATAAAACCTTTCTCATGCTGTTTCTCCTACTAGTTCGTCACAAAGTACTTCTTCGTCAACTTGCCCGTCGTCTTGACGTAGTCCAGGTACAGCCGGACGCCGACATCCTGGTTGCCGTCCGTATTGCCGGTACCCAACTGGCGCACGCCGAGGTCCCAGGTGGCGGGGGTCGGCAGGTTGCCCGAGAACGTCGTCCCGCCGTCCTGGATGATGGGGTTGTCGCCGGTCGCGCCGAGATAGAGTGACCCGTCGTTCATGAACCCGATCCGGAAAGGTCCGCCGCCACCCGTTATGAAGAGCCGGGTGTTCGTATTGAACACGACGCCGCGCGGCAGCGACACCGGTTCGCCGATGATCGTGTCTCCGTTTGCGGGCCCGCCTGCCGCTGTCTTGTCCAGGTACCGGCCCTGCGCCACGTTGAACGCGCTGATATCGTTGCCGAACTGCAGGCGACTGTTCCGGTTCGTGTCCTCGATCAACAGGACGAACGGCTTGCGCCTGAACTCGTCGGGCTCTTGAGTATCCGGATGGAACAAAAGGAAGTGCATCTGCCTCTTCGAGGAGGCAAGTTGCCGCGCCCGGAGGAAGAGGCCTTCGAGCGTCCTGCCGGTGCCCTTGATCGAGACGCCCTTGCTGAAGAAACCCAGCAAGGCGAGCGACATCGTCGCGATGATAACGATGATGACTATCACGACAAGCAGCTCGATGAGCGTGAAGCCTCTACGCAAGCCCATGCGGGTCTTCATGCAGATACTCCTTAAACTCGCGCGGTCTCTCTTTCTCAACAAGGCGATTGGCTGATCCAAGTCCGCCAACCCCGTCATTCTATCCGTTTTGCCGTAGACATTTCAACAAAAAGCCGCTTCGCGCTCTCGCGGACCGCGACCCGTTGCGCGCTACTTCGCATACCAGTTGGCTATGTCGTCGATCCCGTATCCGGAATTGGGATACCCGTTCGGGTAGACGCCCGACTCACCGCCTGCGCCGGCCTGGGTGTACATGATCGTGTTCACCGAACCCGTCCCCAGGGGACCGCGTGACCCGCCGTCGGCGCCCCACGACCAGAGGTCGATGTACTTCGAATGGTCCTTGCCCCGATCATGCACCCCGGGGTTGACCACTGTGGCGTGGTTGGCGCCGGGCCGGCGATACGAGATGCGCCTGCCCCACGCATCCACGATCGGGCGGACCATGCCGGTGTTGATGGGGGCGTTGTTCCCGGTGCCGCCCGCCACAAGCGGCTCGACCTCGCTGGTCTGAAAATCGACGCACGGCGACATGGTGCCCCACGTGCCGCCGCTGAGACATGGTTGCGGCGTGCCCAGGTACCAGAGCATGGGCCCGGAGTTGTTTACGCCGAGCCCCAGGAACGGAGACACTGGAGGAACCGCCGGATGCGCGGGTGGCGGATACTGAATGTAGCGCTCGTAGTAGACCTTCAACCCCACCTCGATCCGCTGGATGAGCGCCCTGGTCTTCTCGAACTGGGCTCGCCTGCGCATCCCGACCACGCCCACAACCAGGAGCGCGGCGAGCAGGGCGATGATGGCTACCACAATCAAGATTTCAATGAGTGTGAAGCCGCGGTTGAGCGAACGTCTCAGTGTCATCTTGGGACTCCCCACAAGGGTCGCGTATTTCACAACGACTCGAAAGCAACATGCCGCACGCCCGGACTGGCCGGCCTAGTGCCAATTGGCCACAAGCCGGTTCGTCGTCAACTGAGGAGTGTTGGGATCCACCCCCGCCTGCGGCCACGGATTCCCCGCCATGACGTCGTCACAGTTACGCGTCCACATATCGTAAGTATACGGATTCCTCAGGTTGGTCTTGACGATTTCTCTCGCGTTCTCTCGGTACCAATACGGGTATCCGAGCGGGCTCCACCAGCAAGTGCCCGCGGGATAGGGCGGGATGGTCGTCGAAGGGATTTGTATGCTGGTCGGCATGTTGCCGTTCCGCAGTTGTTCCCGCTTGAACTCGTAGTACATTGCGCCCTGCGGTCCGACCCTGCAGAGTCCGTCGACGACGTACATCGTCGTGTTCTGGGCGGAAGTGACGGTCGCGCCGCCGTTCGTCGGGCTCGGGCTCCCGTCGCGCGGATAGACGGCATAGTCGGCGTTGTACGCCTTCATCGCGCTGCCGAGGTCGCGCAACTGCGATTGGGACGTGCCTTCCTTGGCCCGGCACCTGGCCTTGATGAGCGCGGGCAGGAGCAGCGCGGCAAGAATACCGATGATCGCCACAACCACCAGGAGCTCGATGAGTGTAAACCCGCGTCGCGCCCCGGTCCTGCTCTTCCGTCCGATCGACTCTCTCATCCTCACGGTCACCATGTGGAATCCTCCAAACAATGAAAACATCCTTGCACAATGAATCGCAAATAGTATGCCACCACCTGGCCTAATCATCGACTTCGAACTCATCCCTTCAATACCCGGAGCAAAACGGCGAAGCTACTCAATAGCCGCAATGTCAACACTTTACGGCGACAGCCACGCGCGGATAGAGACGTGCAGTCGGTGGTGAAGCAGGCGTCTCCGTTGTCGTTTCCGTCAAAAAAAAGCACATGTTACCGGAAAGTAACGTTGTTACAGCGTGGTAACGAACCAGGCAAACCCCGGGACTCAAAGAACCAAACGAATCCTATTGACGTTTGCGTTGCCGAAGAGACCCTCTCCTGTCATTTCCGCGTCACGCTCTGAGCGGGATCCGCCGTGGCGGAAAAGCGGGAATCCAGGGTTGGCATCGTGGAATTCCCCGCCGCCTTCACTACTCAGGCTCTTCGCCCCTGAGCTTCTCCCACATGCTTTTTCTGGAGAGACCGAGGCGCTTCGCGGCAACCGCCTTGGACCCGCCTGAGAGTTTGAGCACATGCTTGATATGCTCGACCTCGAACCGTCTGACGGCCTCGCGGAGCGACGGCGGCTCGCCTGCGACCTGGTGCGGCGCGGCGGGTGCGACGGGGGCAACAACCGACGCGCAGAGGTGTTCATGGCTCAGCACGGAGGCCTCCCCGGCAAGCGCGATTGCGCGTTCCACGCCGTTCTCGAGTTCGCGGATGTTGCCCGGCCACGAATGGCGCTGCAGCGCCTCGAAGGTCGACGGCTCGACATGGTACGTCTTTCCCTTGCCGTGCACGCCGATGAAATGCGCGACGAGCAACGGGATATCGTCAAGCCGCTCGCGCAACGGCGGCAGCTTTATCGTCACTACGTTCAGCCTGTGAAACAGGTCGTCGCGGAACAAGCCCTTCGCCACGAGCGCGGTGAGGTTCTGTTTGGTCGCGGCGATGAGCCGGAAATCGGTGCTGATCGTCTCGGCGCTCCCGAGCCGTTCGAACTCGTGCTCTTCGAGCACGCGCAGGAGTTTCACCTGCACGCGGGGCGGCACATCGTCGATATCGTCCATGAACAGCGAACCGTCCGCGGCCCGTTCGAAGCGGCCGATCTTGCGCTCGCGCGCGTCCGTGAACGCACCCTTTTCGTGGCCGAACAGCTCGTCCTCTATCAGCGTCTCCGAGAAGACCGCGCAGCTCATCTTGATCAAGGGCTTGACCCGGCGCGGGCCGTTGAAATGGATGGCCTGGGCGACGAGTTCTTTGCCCGTCCCGCTTTCGCCCTCGATGAGCACATTGCAGTCGCGGTTCGAGATGGTCTCGACGAGCTCGTAGACCGCGAGCATTTTTGCGTTCTTTCCAACAAGGTTGCCGAACCCGAACTTCTTCTCCAGCGCCCCGCGCAGCATCCGGTTCTCTTCGCGCAGCTCCCTTTCCACGCCGACCTTTTCGAGCAGCAGCACTATCCGCTGGTTGACGAAGGGTTTTTCGATGTAGTCGTACGCGCCGTGCCGGATCGCCTCGATCGCGGAAGGGACGGAACCGTGGCCGGTGATGAGGATGACGTGTGTCGAGGGCGATGATCCCCTGATGGCTTTGAGGAGGCTGAGCCCGTCCATCCCGGGCAGGCGCAGGTCGGTGATCACACAGTCGGCGGGCGACTCCTGGAACACCGCGAGCGCGGCCTTGCCGTCGTCACACACACGCACGTTGTGGCCCGCGTCCTTGAGGTCGTTCGACAGCGTGACCGCGATGGATCTCTCGTCCTCGACCAGCAGCACTCTCATTGCAGCCTCGCCAGAAACGACACGGGGTGTTGGACCTTTACGTCGAGCCCGGCCTCGCGCAGGACCGCGTCCAGGTGCATCATGCAGGCCGGGCACGGCGTGAGGAGCGTGCCTATCGCGCCCGCCCGCGCGGCCTTGACGATCGGCCGGGCAACGGCGCGCCCGGCCTCGGGGAACCGCATCGCAAACGTGCCCGCGCACCCGCAGCAGCCGTCCGGCATCATGCGCACCTCGCGGCCGGTGACGGCCTCAACGGATCGCACGATCTCTCCGGAATCGTACCAGACCGAGTGGCATGGCCTGTGATAGGCGATGCCCCGCTCCGCGGCCCCGACGCCGCTCGCCCGCGTCGCAGACCCGGCCCGCGCCGCGCGCATCGGCCAGAGCAGCGACGCGGCGTCCTCGACTTTCGCCGCAAATCGAATGCCGGATTCGTTGTCGAGAAGCTCGGGATACGTCTCCTTCAGCATGCGCCCGCAGGATGCGCAGACGGTGACGATCCGGTCGGCTCCCGCCTTCTCAAAGACCGAGACATTCGCGCGCGCAAGCCGTCGCGCGGATTCATGGTCCCCCGCGATCCAGGCCGGCACGCCGCAGCACGTCTGGTTCTCAGGGACTGCCACGGCGAGCCCGAGGGCGCGCATCGAGGCGAGCGTATCGACGACAACGTTCGGATAGACGAAGTTGGACAGACAGCCCGAGAAGACGGCGACGGTCGGGCGGTCTTTTGTTTTCGGCACACGGGCGCGGCCGACGATCGAGGCGGCATCGCGCCGCGCCAGGACCGGCAACTTCGCACGCGTACCGAGCATCGGCAGGTGCCGAAGCACGCTGTTCTCGGACGAGCGCAGGCCGACCAATGCCTGCGCGGCGGCGGCCGCGCGCAACACTTGACGGAATATCCGCCGCCGCGGCACCAGCCCGCGCATGACGCACCGCCTGAAAACCCCCTGGATTCCCGACCCGTACGTGCGCCAGGCCGCAGCCTGTACGCACACGTCCACCCTCACGGACGACGGACACGACCTCATGCACCGCAGACATCCCAGGCACCGGCAGACGGCCGAAACCGCCGCCTTCGTGTGCGTGTCCACCGCCCCACTGAGCCCCCTGCACAACTCGAGCCTGCCGCGAGGGCTCGCCGTCTCATCGTGAAAGTGCTTGTACGACGGACAGACCGACAGGCAAGTGCCGCACTTCGAGCACCGGTCCAGTTCGTCAGCAAGAAATGCCTCTGAGGCAGCGACCATCTTCTTGGGCAGCAGAACAGCAGATAGGGGAATCGGGAGATCAGGTCGCCAGGGAACCAGGATGCCCCAAGGTCGGGGCCGCACAAAGGTCCGTCGATCATTGATCATTGCTCATTGGTCATTTCTCATTGTCCGTTGATCGCGGATCTGAGCCGACGCCTGCGGCCAAATGAAAAATGACAAATGTCCAATGACAAGTGATCAATGACACATGACCAATGCCGGTCCAAGACAGCATCTCAAGTCCTGTTCCCGGCCCACTGACTCGGGGTGCTAGTAGTTCACATCCTCTCTATGCGCGATATTGAGGATCTCGCCGACGGTCGTCAGGCCCGCGATCACCTTGCGCACGCCGTCTTCGAGCAGCGTCGTCATTCCCCCCAGCCGCGCCTGCTCCATGATCTTGTTCGTGGGCGCCTTGTTGAACGCCATGTCGCGCAGGGTCTTGTCCATCTCCAGCATTTCGAAGACGCCCTTTCGGCCTCTGAAGCCCTTGTTTCCACACTCCGGACATCCAACCCCCTTCTGGAACTTGACGCCGGCAACGTCCGAGCGTTTCAGCCCGAGCGCGGACAGGTCCGAATCCTCGGGTTCATACGGCGCCTTGCAGGCCGGGCACAGCATCCTGATGAGCCGCTGGCCCATGATGGCCTGAATGGAAGACGCGACCAGAAACGGTTTGACCCCCATGTCGATCAAGCGCGTGATCGCCGAGGGCGCATCGTTCGTGTGGAGCGTGCTGAACACGAGGTGGCCGGTCAACGCGGCCTGAGTCGCGATTTCCGCGGTCTCGCGGTCGCGGATTTCTCCGACGAGTATGATATTCGGCGCCTGTCGGAGCATGGCACGGAGGATGCGTTGGAACGTCATACCGATCTTGGCGTTGACCTGTGACTGGTTGATGCCGGCGAGGTTGTATTCGACCGGGTTCTCGGCCGTGATTATCTTGACATCGGGCTTGTTCAGGTCCTTGATCGCGGCGTAGAGGGTCGTTGTCTTTCCGCTGCCGGTCGGGCCCGTGACGAGGAATATCCCGTTCGGCCGCTTGATGATCGTCTTGAACCGCTTGAAATCGCTCGGATGGAAGCCGAGGTCCTCCAGTCCCACGAGCGAGGCCTGCTTGTCGAGAATACGCATGACGATACTCTCGCCGTGGGTGGCAGGCAGGGCCGAGACGCGCAGGTCGAGCTCCTTGCCGAGCGCGTTTATCTTGATACGTCCGTCCTGCGGCTTCCGTTTCTCCGCGATGTCGATGTCGGCCATGATCTTGAGTCTCGAGATGACCGAGCCCTGCAGCCTCTTCGGCGGCGACTCCACCTCCTGGCAGACGCCGTCAATCCTGTATCGGATACGGAGCTTCTTCTCCATCGGTTCGACGTGGACGTCGCTCGCGCGCACCTTGACCGCCTCCACGATGATGAGCGTGACGAGCTTGATGACGGGCGCGTCGTCGTCCTCATCGCCGTGTTCGTCGCCGGCCTGCTCCCCGCGCACCTGGATGTCGGTGGAGGTAAGCTCTTCCAGGGCGCGCATCATGTCGTCCTTCTGCTCGGTGATATAGTGGGTCCTGATCGCCTTAATGACGTCGTCGCGCGTGGCCAGCACGCACTCGACTTCGCAGTTCAGGATGAACCTGAGATTATCGAGCGTGAAGAAATCGAGCGGGTCGCTCATGGCGATGGTGACGGCGCGACCGTCCTTTTTCACGGGGAAGATCTTGTACTCCTCCGCGACCTCTTTCGGAATGGCGGCGAGCACTTCGGGCGAGATCTCGAGCGCACTCAACTCGAGGAACGGCATGTCGAACTGCTTGGCGAGCGCCTCGGTGACGGTGGCCTGGCTCGTGATCCCCTTCTCGATGAGGATTTCGCCGAGCCGTTTTCCGGGCGTGTTCCGCTGTATCTCAAGGCATTCCTTGATCTGCTTGCCCGTGGCGGCCTTCATCTCCTCGAGAATCTTGCCCAGCGGCTTCCGTTCTTGAGGCATATGGCTGGCACAAAGCTGGACGAAAAAAAAGCTCCGCACGTGCACACGTGAGAACGACCAAGTATATACGTTTTGACTAGCCGTGTCAAGAATTTCTTGTTAAAAACCTTGACTTTGCCGGGACGAGTTGCTAAGATTGGCAAACAACAATTTTGGAATGCATACAGGATGCCGGACTTCTCATTCGAAACCGAGCGCGTAACCGACATTCCGGATACGATCCTGCTGGTCGTCAGCGGAGCGATCGACGCCAAGACGGTCCCGAGCTTCCAGGAGAACATGTCGAAGCTGCGGGATAACGGAATGGTCCGGTACGTCATGGACATGGAGGGCATAAAGTACATAAACAGCACGGGTTTCGGCTACCTCGTGAACCTCGCGGACACTCTGCAGCCGATGGGCGGCGGGGTGGCGCTTGTCAGGATCCACCCGAAGGTCAAGGTCGTCATCGACATGCTCGGCCTGAACGACTTCTTCCACATTTACTCATCGCGGAAGGAAGCGCTTGCTTTTTTCAAGGATCAGGCCGCCGGAGGCAAACCCGCGGCGGCGGCGCCGCAGCCCGCTACGTCATCCGCGGCCACAGGCTCCGACACGGTAGTGCTGTCGCCCATGGACGAGGCCGCGCTTGCCAGGCAGACGACTCCCGCCGCGCAGCCGGCCCGGCCCGCTATGCAACAGAGACCGGCGCCGACTCCGGCGCCCGCGCGCGCGGCGGCGCCGCTGCCCTCGACGACCGACTGGGGG
>JAVHLO010000150.1 GCA_031082105.1 Planctomycetota bacterium | reverse complement strand
CTTCGACACGCAGGGGAAGGAATGAGCGCGGCCACGGATCGTGGCAAGGCACGGAGCAGCAGCGGAGTGCCGTCGATTCCACTGGGAGGCGCCACTCCGACTGCGGCTGGCGCGGTTGGCCTCGAACCGCCGGAAGACGCGCATCCCTCGCCCTCTCCCAGGAGGAGAGGGGACACGCGCTACACGTACCTGAACGACATGATGGCGCCGCGCTCCATCTCGAAGACGCGGATCAGCCCGGGGCCGAGCAGGTCGATGATCTGTTTTATTTTCGCCGGGACGTCCGTGAGCCGTAAATCGCCCTTCGTCTCCTTCGTCCGCTTCACCATGCCTATCAGCACTCCGATGCCCGGGCTGCTGATGTAGTCCAGCTTCTCGCAGTTCACGACGAAGTTGTTGTGGCCGGCGTCGGCCAGGTCGTTCATGTACTGCTCGAAATATGGGAAGGTGTGCGCGTCCAGCATTCCCTCGATGTAGACGACTACGATTTGTTTGTGTTTCGCCGTGCCGGTCCCCTCGAACTGCACGATACGGATGGTCGCCTTCAACCCCTTCTCGACGAGCGCGGGCTCGCTGCCCGTCGTCGCATCTATCCACGGGTCTTTGGATGTGGGCTCGTGGCCGCGGCCGAGGCTCGCAAGACGCGGGTCGCTCGGCGTCCGCTTCGGCGCGACGGGCGCCACAGGCGTGACGGTGGGGATGCGCGGATCGCTGGGCGTCTTCCTGGGCGCGGCCGCCCCGGGCGCGTGCACGGCGGGCAGGCGCGGTTCGCTCGGCCTCTTCTGCGGCGGCGTCGCGACAGGCGCGGTCGGCAGGACGGGTTCGCTCTTCGTCTTCTTTACTCCCCCAACCGCCGGCGATGCCGTGAACCCGTCGCGTAGAGATCCGCCCGGCTGGCCGACGTCTGTTTCGCGCTGCGGCTGGCCCGACGCGTCCCTGTCGCGCTGCTTCTGCGCTGCCACCGCCGCCTTAAGCCGCTCCTGCGCCTTCAGGATCGCAGTCACCTGCTGCGGCGTCAGGTAGCCGCGCTCCTGCATCAGTTCGCCGATCCTGAAGATGTCCTTGGAGTCCTGGAAGTGCTTCTCCTGGAACGAGAGACACTCGGAGACCTGCGCCTCGTTGGCGAGCCCGTTCTTGATCGCCAGCTCGCCGAACCGCACGTCATCGCGCCGGACCTCCAGGTAGCTCTGTGTCATCAGCAGCGAGTCCACCTGGTCCGCGGTGAGCGCGTTTCTCTTCAGCATCACCTCGCCCAGCGGCACAACGGAGCCGGACCGCGCAAGCGATTCCTGCTCGGCGATGCAGGCGTCGACCTGCTCGCGAGTCGCGAACCGGTTCATCACCGCCAGCTTGCCGAACAACATGTCTGCCGTGGAAGCCATACAGCCGCGTGCCTCAATCGGAATAGCTCACCGAGTAGCGAGTAGCGAGTAGTGAGTAGCGAGCAGCGAGGGATCGGGCAGCCTCATTTTCGTACCTCCGAACGAGCCGACGGTTCGTAGTAACGACTTTAGTCATTCCCCCTACCAGCGACTGAAGTCGCTACTACGAACTCGGTCATCATGCCGCCGCTTTCGAGAATAGGACAGGCGTGGCACCGGCCGCCCGCCTCCCGTTGCTCACTACCCGCCGCTCGCTACTTCTCTTTGTCGATCTCGTCATCCGTGCCGAACACGGCGGGAAGCGGCTTGATTGCGAGCTTGGGTTCGTCGAACGTCCCGCTCGCCTCCACCATCGCGATGTTATCCCTTATCAGTTCCCACACCTTGGTGAGGACATCGATTGACGGAAGAATCGACGTGGAAAAATGGGTCTTGAACCTCAGGAGCTGGTTGCCGTCGAAATCGATCTTGCCCGTCCCGAGCATCGTGATGTCTTCGTTGGAGAACTGGACCTCTCGCACGATCACGGTCCTGCCGCGAATCTTGAGTCGCGCGCTGCCTTCCGTGAACGGCTGGCGCTTCTTCAGGCTGAAGAAGTTCACCATCTCGAGGAAAAGCGGCACGTCCCAGAGGTAGCCGTTCGCGATGCTCAGATTGCCCTCGCCCCAGAGCTGCGAGGAATCGGACCCTTTCCCCTTGAGCGTGAAGCTGCCGTCCATCTTCCCTGACATCTGCTTGCCCGCGATCTTCGTGTGCCGGACGTACTCCTTCAGGTCGAGGCCCTGCAGAACGCAGCTCGTGTCGAACTCCTTGGTGTCCGTGTTGATCCTGAAGTAGCCCGACAGGAGCCCGGAGTACGCCCCGGCCCGTACGTCGTTGAGCGTGAGGTTGTCCGCGGCATAGAGGAACTGCGCGCTGACGTCGGTGAACTGCTTGCCTTGCGCGGAGACGTTGCTCAGGCGCACGTTTCCGAAGGCGGACTCAGGCGGGAGCCCCTGCGCCCCGCGGATCGTGGCCCGGCCGGATATGTCGGAGAGCTTCAACCCCAGGTCGACGGAGCAGTCCGCGAGGACCAGCTCGACCAGGTAGCTGGTCACGGACCCGCTCGCCCCCTCCTTCCTGGGCTTCTGTTCGTCAAGCCGCGCGGTGAAATCGAACTTGCCTGTCATCCCGACATCCTGCACCGCTTTGCGGAGCGCGACGGGCAGCGCGTTGACCGTCTGTTCGGAAAATGCCATGTCCTTTCCCTTCATCTCAAGCGAGAGCGGCTTGTCCTCCTCCTTAAGGGCAATGTGGCCTGAGATCTCAACCATGGATTCGCCGTTCTTCCCCTTGAGCCGATCGAACCGCAACCGCTTGCCGTCGACGGTCGCATCGCCCTCGATCGATTCGAAAGGGTAGGGGTAGTCCGCGTGCGTTGCGCTGACGCCGTTGCAGTGGATCCTGACGTCATGCTGGGCGACCGACCCCTCTTTTCCGTCGGAGCGGACGTTCCAGACGACGTCAACAGTCCCCGAGGGCGACAGCTTATCCCAGATACGGCGGATATCGTCGTCGCACGCGGCGCGCAGGTCTGCATCGAGCGGCAACGAGCGCGCGTTCACCAGCACGTCGAAGGCCCGCCGACCGTCGGCGGATTCTATCATCCCCTCGGCGTCGATGACCCGGCTGCCGCTGCGGGAACGGAGCTTGAGAATCTGGATCTTGCCGGGCGAGAAGCGGAGTTCGCCCTCGAGGCCCGATACCTTGTAGGGGAAGTCGCGCACCTGGACCGAGGCGTCCGTGCAGGCGACGGTCATGTTATTCGCGACGGGCTTGTTGTCGCCGAATTCCCTCACAACGTTTGACGCGACATCGACCATGCCGCCGGGCGACAGCAAATCCCAGACTTCGCGCGAGTCGGCGTCGAGCGCGTCGTAGAGTTTCTCATCCACCGGAAGGTTGCGCAGGCCGATATCGAGCTCGAAACCGGCGTCGGAGTCATAGCCGTTCGTGTGGCCGGAGAACGTCATCGACATCGGTCCCGTGCGACCGCGCAGTCCGTACATCTCCGCGCCGCCCTCGAGGAACCTGATGTTCCCGCGGCCGTCGCCGATCTCGTACGGGAACCCCTTGCACTTCACCGATACGCCTTCGAGGCCGACGTCGACCGCGTAGGTGGATTTGCATGTGTTGTCGGGAGCGCGTGTCGTCTGGAACATGACCGAGACGGACGCGGGTCCGCGGGGACGGTAGTTGTTCCAGGCGCTGTTTATTTCCGGGGCGAATAGCGCGCCGACCTCGTCGGCCAGCACGAGCCCTTCGGACCTGGCTGTGAGTTCGTATTCCTTCTGTGACGCGTCCAGCCGGCCTGTCACGGTCCACTTCCCGAGCCCGGCCGCCCAGAGTTTTCCTTCCACGATGGTGCTCGAATGGCCGAGCGGCTTGAACTCGAAGGTGCAGCCGTCGAGCCGCTGCACGTGGCCCGCGCGGAAGATGCGGTCGCTCTCGATGTACGCGGTGGCGTTCACGATCGAGACGGTTGGCGGGGCCTCGACGCCGAGGGCCTTGCCCGTCCGGGTGAAGAGGCTCGAGACGTTCCACGCGCCGTCGGCAAGCTGGCGGAAATGGACGACCGGATCGCGAAGCTCGATGGAGCGCACTTCCTGTCCGCCGGCGATCAGGCCGAGGACATCGACCTTGACGGAGACGAGCGGAAGCCTGAGCAACTCCTGGCGCGCGCCGGTCTCGGACGGCGTGTTCGAAGTCGGCTTCGTGCCGCCGGCGTCGTCCGGGCCCGGGTTGTGGTCGATGGGCGCCGAATCATAGACGACAAGCCCCTTGATCCTTACCTCGCCGCCCGCGGAGATGGCGATATCTTCGACGGTGAACTCGTGCGGGATGACCTTCTGAAGCGCGCGGGTGAGCGAGTCCTTGTTGAGCCGCGCGTTGACCAGCAGCAGAACGTCGACGAAAAGGACGGCAATGACGAGCGCGGTCATCAAAAGTACTGCGACAGCCTGTCTCGTGCGCAATGTCATGCTTCAGACGAAAGACCAAATGAAGACCGCCGCATCGTGAGTTCCTTGCCGACCCAACCGACTCAACCGACCCAACCGGCTCAACTGACGCAACCGGCTCAACCGGCTAAACCGGCCCAACCGACATGGTACCCCCGACAGGACTTGAACCTGTAACCACCGGATTAGAAATCCGATGCTCTATCCAATTGAGCTACGGGGGCCACGTTGACCAATAAGAAGTTATGACACAAGGCCGTTTGCCTGCGCAAGGCCATTCACTAAATATTCACTACTTTTTTCGGTTTTTCGGCATTTTTGGACGACCAGGAGGCCGACAGGCGATCCACCGCAGCCTGCTTGAATTGCGGGCTCAAGTGCGCGTATCTCGCCGTCATTCCGATCGACCGGTGCCCCAGCAACTCTCGAATCGTGTTCAAGTCGACGCCGCTCATCGCAAGCCGTGACGCAAAATCGTGTCTGCAATCGTGCGGTCGAAAATCCGTTATCCCGGCCCGCTTGCACGCAGTCTCGAACGCGGTGCGCGCGGACCTGTACGGGTGACCGTCTCTATTGAAAAAGACGCTGGGGCAATCGATGTGCCGTGGCTCCGACTGCAACGCGCTCAATGCCTCGGCATTCAGCGGCACATGCCGCCCCTCGCCGCTCTTGCTGTCCTTCACGTGGATCGATCGCCTGGCAAGGTCGACGTCCGCCCAGGTCAACGCCAAAAGCTCTCCCATCCTGAGCCCGGTGTTCAACGCAACACACAGGAGCGGTTTCAACTGCTTCGAGCAGAACGCCAGCAAGCGCGCTCTCTCGTTCGGCTCGAGAAAACGGACCCGCTGGTTGTTCTCGCGGAAGAGCTTCACCTTCTTGACGGGGTTCTCGCGCGCGTAGCCCCAGATGATCGCCTTCGTAAACAAGTGCTTCAAGCAGGCGAGCTCGCGGTTTGTCGTTGCGGGCTTGCGGCTCTCCCTGCGCATCGCCTTGTATTCCTCGACGTCCTTGACCGAAATCTGTGTGAGCGCCCGGTCGCCGAAGGATTTCGTGAGGTGCTTCAGGCTGAGTTCATCGCGCGCCCATGACCGCTTGTTGGCGCGCGCGTATTTCATGTACTCAGCCGCGACCTCGCTGAACTTCTTCTCTTCGACCGCCTGGAGCCCGGAGAGTCCATCGCGCGCGATCTGTTGCAGCTTGGCGTTGAGCATCGCGGTCGCAAGCGCCTTGCTGCTGCCGGCCTTTAGGACCCACCGCTCGCCTTGCGCATCGTGGAAGTCCACGACCCAGGACTTCATTTTCGAATGAAACCAGACACTCCCATGTGGAATCCGCTCTTTCATTTTTCTATTCTCCACGAGACTTGATTATACGGCCGCACGCCGAATTGTCAAGGGAAACTCACCGGGCAGCGCGGTCTGCGTCGTTCCGGGAGCGCTTCGCCCCTGCGGGGCTACCTTGGAAGATGTTCCCGGATGTATATGGGTGTTCCCAGACCATGAACGAATCAAGCTGGCACCGCCTATCCCGTCAGCGCCTCGTGCCTGTTCTCATCAAGGAACTGCTGAATGTCCTTTCTACACAGACGGACACTGCGCCCGAGCTTCTCGTACGGAATGCGCCTCTGGCTGATCCACAATCGAAGAGTCTGTTCCGGCATCCGCAGGATTTGGGATGCCTCTCTTACTGTCAGAAGTTCATGCCGGGAAGCATCGAGTACTGACGGCTCCTTGCCGGGCAACGGACCGCGGTCGGCGCTGCTTCCATCGGCCGCGTCTCCACGCGGATTCGATTCTGCGGGAACTGCGCACGCGGCGAGAGCGGCAACTGCTGGCGCCGCGGGAGCTGAGACTGCGCACGCAGCGGGAGAAACAACGGCGCCCTGCACTGTACCGGCAGGCACTTGTCCGGAAATGTTTTTGGACGCATCCTGGCGCGGGCAAGACCGAAGAACCTCGCCCACCTTGCTCTTGCCGAGGCCGATCGCGATAGCGATCTCTCTGAGAGACTTTCCTTCTTTGCGAAGCGCGACCACCTTGTTCACGTCAAACTCCACGCGAGGGCGGCCGGGTCTTTTCCGGCCCTCCTCCGTCGTCTGGGCGTCAAGCTTTGCATTGCCAGAGTTCGCTTTCTGCTCTTGGTCAGCCAGCAGCAGAACGAGATTGCGGACGCGGTTGCCTTGCGGAGTCCATGTATCCAGGAGTCCGTCCGCCGAGATGAGCCTGGTCTCGCACATCACGGACGCATCGATCCTGTCGCTGATTTCCTTCGCAGAGAAGCCAAGGTGGTCCGGCGAAGGCACGACGACTACATCGAACTTGTCCTGCGGCGTATCGCGGAGGAGTGCCTCCAGTTCCGGTTGGGAGCGCTCTTCCTCCGAGACAACATCCCAGCATACTTCAGAAACGGTCATTCCCCGTTCATGGCAGAACTTGACCAGCTCGGCGAGCCTGCGGTCGAGTTGTTGAGGGTCATCCCTTTCGCAGGCGGGAAGGCAGGTATACACGGCGGCTTTCTGCATGTGTCTTGACCTCCGACTGTCGATCTGCATATCCGTCTCGTCTGCAAGTGGCGACCCGACGCGCACGGCTGTCACGTAGCCGCATTCGAGCGCCTCGCGGTTGCGCCGCCCGGTATCGAGCACACCGGGGCAGCTACTTCCCGCGTTTCTTCTTTGCAAGGTCTGTCGGCACTCCACCGCGGCCGCGGTGTTTCGCTGCAAGGCCCTTTGGCACTTCGCCGCGGCCGCGGTCTCTGCCTCTCACCTTTCGCGTCTTTTCAGCCTCCTCGAGCCACCAGTCGACTTCCTCGAGAAGGAACCACAACTTGCCGTCGAGATGCAGGCAAGGCAGGCCGTGTTGCACCCAGCGCAGGACCTGCATCTTTCCGTAGCCTGATGCCTTGGCAAGCCCTTTCAGGTCGACGAGGAAGTTGGGCCAGGCCTCCCGACCGCAGTCTCGGTCTTTCTCAACTTTGAATCCCGTTATCGTTTCTGCCGCGCGACGTCCCCAGAGGAGGGAACGCTTGGCGTACATGGTCTTGGGCATGAGAACGTACACGCAGTACCCGTCGTCTTGCAGGGGGTTGCGCCTTGAGCGCGAGAACGGCAGGGCGAGCCAGATGATGTCCTTGAGCAGTCTCTTTGATCTCATTCTACGCGCCGCATCTTCCATCCACGAAATACCGAGGTTCGACACACTTTGGCCGGCTCTATTCACGCATGTCGCGCCCCGACGCATAGGGGCAGTGTCGCGGGCAACCTGCCCGCTGCCTCATGTCCCCGCCGAAGCGGGGCGGACCGCAAACGTGACGCCGATCTTCTCTTTCTTCCGCGCAGGCAAAGCGTGACAAGGACGGCCCGCTCACGTCCCTCAAGCAGCGGCCATGTGGGACTGTCGGTATCATACCACAAGATCGCGTTTTTGTCAAGAAGAATCTCACGAAATGATTGAAAACAGCTACGAGGGGCGCAGATGGACGGTGTTGGTCGGAAAGGGCGAGGTGCTGTCAAGCCGAGCTGACGGTCGAGGCTTCCAAGGCAAAGGGACTCTGTCGACGACATCAGGCTGGAGAAGGTCGCCCGACCCTCAAACACAACATTTGACAACGGCTCCTGGGTGAATGGGCTTGCGCGCTGCGCCCGCGGCGGTCACCCGCAGGGGGCGCGATGTACCCAACACATCCCTGCCCCAACCGGATATTTATTGATGTTTGTGTTGCCAAAGAAACTCTCTTCTGTCATTCCCGCGTCCCGCTGTGAGCGGGATCCGCCGTGGCGGAAAAGCGGGAAT
>JAVHLO010000014.1:8380-21840 GCA_031082105.1 Planctomycetota bacterium | reverse complement strand
CATTTTTTTTCGGTATTCCGATGTTCAAAGACGAGATAGACATCTTCGTGAAGGCCGGCCGGGGCGGGAGCGGCATCGTGAGCTTCAGACACGAGCGGCTCGCGCCCAAGGGCGGCCCCGACGGCGGCAACGGCGGCGACGGCGGCAAGGTCGTCCTCCGGGCAATACCGGGTTTGAACACGCTTTTCCCGTTGTGGCAGCGCGCCCGCTACGTCGCCGGCGACGGGGGGCGCGGCGGATCGAACAATCGCCATGGCAAGAACGGCGGCGACGTCCTCATCTCCGTCCCCGCAGGCACGATCGTCAAGGACCTCGAGCTTGATGTGGTACTGAAGGACCTCGCGAAGGTCGACGACGAAGTGATGGTCGCCCGCGGCGGACGAGGCGGGCGTGGAAATGCTGCGTTTGCAACGCCGACTTATCAGACACCCAGGCTCGCCGAAGAGGGAGAGAAGGGCGAAGAGCGCCGGCTCAGGCTCGAACTCAAGCTCATCGCCGACGTCGGGCTCGTGGGACTGCCCAACGCGGGTAAGTCGACGCTCCTGTCGTCGATCTCCGCGGCAAGGCCCAAGATCGCGTCGTACCCGTTCACCACCCTTCACCCTTATCTCGGCGTCGTGGCGATCGGCACATACGACACGCTCGTGGTCGCCGACCTGCCCGGCCTCATCGAGGGCGCGCACGAGGGCGCCGGGCTCGGCGACAGGTTCCTGCGCCACGTCGAGCGCACCCGCGTCATCGCGCATCTCGTCGATATGACGCCCGGCCTGGAGGTGTCGCCCGTCGAGGCGTACCGTACCGTCAGGAAGGAACTGCGCAGCTACAGCCCCGCCCTGGCAAGGAAGCGCGAGATCGTCATAGCGACGAAGATGGATATCACGTGCGCGGAGGAGAACCTGAAATCTCTGAAAACAAAGCTCGGCAAGAAAACCGTCGTCCCGATCTCGGCCGCGACGTCGCGCGGACTGGACGCGCTCGTGGCGGCAATGTTCAGGGCGGTGAGAAGTTGATGTTCTTTCGCAACCGTTCGCCTGGCACGAATCAACGGACCACAGATTACACGGATTGCACAGATTCTTGGTGATGCGGAAAAGAGGTTGCCGTCGGAATAGAAGCCGAATCTGCCGGGTCTGTACACAGTCCGGCAAAATCATGTTCCTTTGGCAGAGTTTTTCGTTCTTGCGTTCTTTCGTTCTTCGGTTTTTGTGCGCCCAATCTGTGTAATCTGTGGCTGCACTTCAACGCTGAACGGTTGCTGTTTTTTCGGGGTCCGGCTATGACGCTCGTACGATTCGCGATACCGAAGGGAAGCATGGAGGACGCCACGTTCAGGTTCCTCGAGGAGGCGTGGTCGAACGTCCACGGCAGGAGCCGCACGTACCGCATCTCGCTGGGCGACCCGGAGATCGGGCTCAAGCTGCTCCGCCCACAGGAGATACCCACCTTCGTGCACGAAGGGATGTACGACGTCGGCATCGCCGGTAAAGACTGGATCGAGGAGACCCGGGCCGATGTGGAGCGCCTGCTCGATCTCGAGTACGCGCGCGTGAAGCTCATCCTCGCCGCGCCCAAGTCGGGCCCCTACCGCTCGCTGGCGGAAATGGTCCGCTGGTTCGCGAAGAAGCGCAGGCCGCTCCGGATCTCGACTGAGTACCTTTCGCTTTCCGCCGCGTACGTCATGCGCTGCGCCGAATACCGGAGACGGTACGGAACAAGGAAACCCGTGACCATCACGCCGTGGTGGCGGACCGGCAAGAACGGCCGCGTCCGGCTGCTCCTCTCGTTCGGCGCGACCGAGGCGAAACCGCCGGAAGACGCCGATGCCATCATCGATAACACCGAGACGGGCACCACACTCGCCCAAAACAACCTCCGGGTGCTCGACACCATCATGGAATCGTCCGCCCTGCTCATCGCAAACAAGGATGCCCTCGCAGACAGAGAAAAGAGACAGAAGATATTCGATATCCTGTCGCTCCTGAAAGGGGTCGTCGACGGCCGCAAGAGCCTGCACATCTTCGTAAACGTCCGGGAAGACCGGCTCGCCGAGCTGCTGAGCGGGCTCCCCGCGCTCAAGAGACCCACCGTCAGCCCTCTGAGCGAGAAGGGGTGGTTCAGCATCAACACGATCATCTGCAAGAACGAGTTCGTCCGGGTGCTGCCGACGCTGAGGAGACTTGCGCAGGGGCTGGTAGTGCACGAGCCGCGCCAGATCCTGCCGCTCGAAGAGATCAAGCAGGATGAGGAGCAGTCCCCTCTCCCTCTGGGAGAGGGTTAGGGTGAGGGCATTCTGAACGCCCAGGATCCCGATTCCAGAGCAAGACGACAAGTACTGGAGAAGCCTCGCCGCAATATTTGTTGTCTTGGAAGTGCGTAATACCCTCACCCCCGCTCTCTCCCAGGGGGAGAGGGAGAAGCAGTCCCCTCTCCCCCTAGGAGAGGGAGAAGCGGTCCCCTCTCCCTCTGGGAGAGGGTTAGGGTGAGGGATTCGAGACCACCGCGTGCTCGAAGCCAAGAGGAACATGAAAAGACTTGCGATCAGAATCCTGCGCGTCCGCGACGTCGCCGCGTGCTCGAGGGAGCTCCGCGCGCGAACCGCCATGAAGCCAAAATCGGCCGCAGGCGTCAGGGCCATCCTCGATGCCGTTGCAGAGCGCGGCGACCGCAAGCTCATCGAATTCACACGCCGGTTCGACGGGGTCCGGCTCGACTCGATCCGCGTCGGCGCGCGCGAGCTCGAGAGCGCCTGCTCCAGGATCGGATCGGAACAACTGCGCGCGATCAGGATGGCAAAGAGGAATCTCGAGGCGATTGAACGGACGTTGATGGCCCGGCTTCGCGGCATCGGGACGTCGGTTGACGGCATCAGGATCGCAAAGCTCGTCCGCCCGCTGGACAGCGTCGGCTGCTACGTGCCGGGCGGAAAGGCGCGGTACCCGAGCTCAGTGGTCATGTGCGTTGTGCCCGCCGCCGTCGCGTGCGTGCCAAGGATCGTCGTCTGCACCCCGCCCGGCCGGGACGGATGCGTGGACCCGATCACTCTCGCGGCGTGCCGGATCTGCGGCGCGCATGAGGTCTACCGGGTCGGCGGACCTCAGGCGATCGCGGCGATGGCCTACGGGACCGGGACGATCCGGCCCGTCGCCAAGATAGTCGGCCCGGGCGGCGCGCTCGTGACGATCGCAAAACACTTCGTCTCGGACACGTGCGCGATAGATATGCTCGCCGGGCCGAGCGAACTGGTCGTGCTGGCCGACGAGTCGGCAGACCCGCGCCTTGTCGCGCACGACCTTGCCGCGCAGGCGGAGCACAGCGAGGACACTTTCTGCGGACTTGTGACTGATTCCGCGAAGCTGGCCGCGCGCATCGCGCATGAGATCCCGGAGACGATCCGAGCGATGCCCCGCCGCGAGACGATCCGCCGCAGTCTCGCGCAAAACGGGTTCATCGCCGTGTGCCGGAACATCGAGACGGCCGTCCGGTTGACGAACGAGCTCGCCGCCGAGCACGTTGAGGTGCTTGCGCGTAACGCAGCGCGGCTTGCGCGAAAGGTGACCTGCGCCGGGGTGGTGCTCGCGGGTAGGTTCGCGCCGGTCGCGGCCGCCGATTACTGTCTTGGTTCGAACCATGTGCTGCCTACGATGGGCTCGGCCCGCGCGCGCGGCGGATTGTCCTGTCTCGATTTTGTCAAGATCTCCGGCCTGGTAACCGTCTCGCGCCGCGCGCTCGAGCGGATCGCGCCGGCCGTGGAGTCGCTCAGCGAGGCGGAAGGATTGCCCGCCCACGGCGCCGCCGTGCGCGCCCGCCTGCAGAGATTCCGCTAGCAGCCTGTCCGGGTAATGCCAGGCTGACCGATTTTGGAGTGCGCCGGCCGCAGACGGCGCTTTCCCTCAAAGGGTGAACCGATGAACCCGCTCAAGATGCAACTGGATCGACTCGCGCGCATCTCCTGCTACAAGAAGCCGGACTGCCATCCGCACGCGCTGCAGATGGATACGAACGAGAACATGTGCCTGCCCCGAGGGTTCATCGCGCGCCTTGCGGCGGATGCCATGAAGCGGGTCGATTTCCGACAGTACCCGGACGGCCTGATGGACGAGCTGACAAGACGGCTCGGCAAATTCGTCGGGATCTCTCCCGAGCACGTCGCCGTCGGATCCGGTTCGGACCAGCTTCTCGACCTCCTGCTGTCGATCATCCACGACAGGCGGTCTCTCATCGTCACGGTGAGGCCGACTTTCTCGTTCTTCCTGGACCGATGCAGGCTCCACGGCATCAAGGTCAAAGAAGTGCCGCTCCGGGAAGACCTCTCGCTCGACGCGCGGGGGCTGCTGTCCGAACAAAAAGCCGGCTTGTGCTACATCTGTTCCCCGAACAACCCCACGGGCAACCAGTTCGAAAGGGAAACGGTTCTCGACATAGCCCGGCGGTTCAAGGGGCTCGTTCTCATCGACGAGGCGTACGTTGAGTTCGCGCGATACTCGCTCAAGCGAGTCCCGCTGCGGTTCCCGAACGTCGTCGTCCTCGGAACGATGTCGAAGGCGTTCGGCCTCGCGGGCGCCCGGGTCGGCTACGCGACCGCCTCGCTGCGCGTCGCCCGCCTCCTCCGCGACCTCGCCCAATGCCCCTACCCCGTCTCCAGCATGTCGCTGGCGCTGGCGTCATGCGCGCTCCAGCACACAAGGGAGGCGCGCAGGACCTGGAACTTCGTGAAAGCTGAACGGGAACGGGTGTCGGAGACGATGCGCCGATTTCCGGGCGTTCGCGTGTTTCCATCTGACGCGAACTTCATCCTCTTCAACACCGGCGGCACGGCGCAGAAGATTTACCGTTCGCTGCTCGACCGCAGTGTGCTCGTCAGGCGGATCGGCAAGGCCGGCGGTCATGAGGACTGCCTGCGCGTGACGATCGGCACGAGAGCGATGAACGACACGTTCCTCCGCGCGTTGTTCGCCGCGGTGAACCGTTGAATATGTCCGCCTCAGCGGACCGCCCGAGGCGGAGAGTCCCCCTTAGCAAAGGGGGATTCAGGGGGTGTCTGCCATTTTTCATTTGACATTGCTCATTTGCCGTTTTTCATTGAACAATGGCAACTGACAAATGAAAAGTGTGCAATGGCCAATGACCACAGGCCTTCGAAACCATGAACAACTACGAGCAACTGACTGATCACCTCTTCGTCGCCCGGCGCTCCCGGCGCGAGTTCGCCGGCGCCGAGTGTATCGCGTTCGACTGCGACGGCACGATGGTCGATTCGCGCGAATCGTACGACGCCTGCATCAAGCGGGTCGGCGGGCTGATGCTCGCGCAGGTGCTTGGCAGGAAGGGGCTGCGCGATGTCATCACCGACGAGATCATCCTCAAGTTCAGGATGACCGGCGGCTTCAACAACGACACCGACACGGCCTACGCGGCCATCCTCGGCGCGTTCGCCGCGCGAACCGACCACGTCGGTCGGGCCCGGAGGTTCATCCTCGATGTCGCCGCCAATGCCGGGCCGGAAGGTATCTCGTCTGCTGAGAGATATCTTGAGCGGCGCGGCCTCGGGGACCTGGCGACCGAGGCAAAGGAGGCGCTCGCCTACCCCGGCGCCATCGGCAGCAGCGTCCTCGGCACGGCGTTCGACGAACTTTTCTACGGTGCAAGGCTGTTCCGGAAACAGCACGGTCTCAGGCCCGGACGCCGGGCCGGCAAGGGATTGATCAACCTCGACAGGCTCATGATCTCAAGGGAATGTCTCGATTCTGTCCGGGCCGTCTTCGGCGGCAAGGTGTCGATCGTCTCCGGCCGCAGTAAGGTCGCCGCGACGCATTCTCTGAGATCCGTCCTGAGATATTTCGACCTCACCGCCTCCGTCTTCATCGAGGACGAGGACAAGCGCGCGATCGCGTGGGGGTCGGGTGTCAACGCCAGGAAACCCGAGCCGTTCTCGATGATCAAGTCGATGGACGCCATGCGCGCACAGAGAGCGGTGTACGTCGGGGACTCCGCCGAAGACCTGCTCATGTCGAAGCGCGCATCGACCGGAAGAAGGCGCGTCCTCTTCTGCGGAGTCCACGGCGACGGGCGGCTCGCGCCGGAGATCGCGGCGATGTTCCGGGCTCGCGGCGCGGACGCGATCATGCAGAGCGTGAACGACCTGCCGGCCGTTCTTCCGCCAATGACGCCTGCCGCGTCGCGCCCTGGTCCGACTCGTTCATGAAGAGACGTGGACATGTCATTCCCGCGAAAGCGGGAATCCAGTAGATCACTGACGCGACCGGGTCTGTCGGAATAGAGTCTTGTCCTCTTGCTGTTGCACCGTTTGCTGGATTCCCGCTTTCGCGGGAATGACATTTACGGCTTCTTCTTGAATAGGCCGGGCTAGACGTTCTGCCCTTCCGTTCCCGCGGCCGGCGGGCCGGCGTCGGTCCCTTCCGGTCCGGGACTCGGCGCCCGGTCGCCGGCGGTGGAATTGTTCACCGGCGACACGCCGTGCTTCTTGAGGATTTCGTCGACCTCGGCGGCGGTGAGCACCTCGCGGACAAGCAGCGTCTTCGCTATCTCTTCGCAGCACCCCTTGTTGGTCTCAACAAGCTTCTTCGCGCGGCCGTAGCATTCGTCGATCAGTCTCCGCACCTCCACGTCAATCTCGACGGAGATCGCCTCGCTGTGGTTGCGCGTCCTGGCTATTTCGCGGCCGAGGAAGAGATGCTCTTCAGTCTCCGAGTAGTTGACCGGCCCGAGCTTTTCGCTCATTCCCCATTCGCAGACCATGAGCCTTGCAAGTTCGGTGGCGCGCTTGATATCGTTTCGCGCACCGGCGGAGATGTCGTCGCAGAAGAGCTCTTCCGCTACCCGCCCGCCGAACAGGACGGTCATGTTGCCGAGCGCGTAGTTGCGCTGCATGTGGTATCGGTCCTTTTCCGGCCTTGACAAGGTTGCGCCCAGCGCTATCCCGCGCGGGATGATGGTCACCTTGTGCATCGGGTCGACGCCCGGTATGAGTTTGGCGAGCAACGAATGCCCCGCCTCATGGAACGCGGTGATCCGCTTGTCGCTCTCGTCCATGGCCCTGCTCTTCTTCTGGCGTCCCCATTGGACCTTGTCCCGCGCCTCCTCGAGCTCGTCCATGGTCACCATCTGTTTCTTCCGCATGACGGCGAGCAGCGCCGCTTCGTTGATAAGCGCCTCGAGGTCGGCGCCGGAAAAAATGGGCGTCGTCCGCGCAAGGACGCTCAGGTCCACCGCGGGGTCCAGGACGATCTTTCTGGCGTGGACTTTCAGTATCGCCTCTCTTCCCTTTACATCCGGCAGGTCGATGACGATCTCGCGATCGAACCGGCCGGGCCGGAGCAGGGCCGAGTCGAGCACGTCCGGGCGGTTGGTTGCGGCCATCACGATGACGCCGTCGTTGGTATCGAACCCGTCCATCTCGACGAGGATCGCGTTGAGCGTCTGTTCGCGCTCGTCGTGTCCGCCGCCGAGCCCGGACCCGCGCCGACGCCCCACGGCATCGATCTCGTCGAGGAAGATTATGCACGGTGCGCTGGCCTTCGCCTGTCTGAAGAGGTCCCTGACCCTCGATGCGCCGACGCCGACGAACATCTCGACGAAGTCCGACCCCGAGATGCTGAAGAACGGGACGTCAGCCTCGCCGGCGATGGCCTTGGCGAGGAGGGTCTTGCCGGTCCCGGGCGGGCCGACGAGCAGGACCCCGCGCGGGATGCGCGCGCCGAGTTTCTGGAACCGCGCCGAGTTCTTGAGGAATTCGATGATCTCGGTGACTTCATCTTTCGCCTCGTCTATCCCGGCGACGTCCTTGAACGTGTATTTTTTCCTGTTCTCTTCGATCTTGCGCGCCTGGCTGCGGCCGAAGGAGAGGACGCTGCCCGGCCCGCTGCTCGCCCTGATCTGTCTGAAGAAGAGGAACCAGATCAACCCGATGAACAAAACCCATGGCACCATCTGCAGGAGCACCTGTGTCCACATGTTGTCCGCGGGCTCGTTCTTGAAGCCGCTCTCCTTGTCCGATTTGGGAAGCTTGGTCTTAATGTAGTCCAGATTCGTGGTGTGGCGCTCCTTTTCGGGCCCCGAACCTTCCGTCGGCGGTTCTTTCGTTACACTGCGCACGGACTGAAGGTAGCCGGGCGAGAACCTGACCTCGTAGTTCTTGCTCTTGCCGCCCTGGGTGAAATCCCCTCGGGCCGTCATATCGCCGGTGAGCACGAACGATTTGACCGTCCCTCTTTCCAATTCCGTCTCGAACGAGACGTCGTCGAGTTCCGCCGGCCCCTCGACGAGCACGGTACGGAAGAGGATGACGAGCAGAACGACGGACCCGATCATGAACACGACGGGCCATACGCCTTTGGGCTTGGGCGGTCGTGGTCCGGCGGCCGGCGGCTGAGGCGGCCGGTCCGGGTCCTGCTGAGACGCCCTGTTGTCCTCGTCCATTACCATGGTGTCTCCAGACAAGTGACGACCCACCTGGCGGCCTCTTCGACGATCTCCGCGCGCGCGGTGGCTTCGCTCTCGTCGCGCAGGGTCGTAAACTCGGCGCCGAACCATTTCTCCTTCTCGGTGATCGTCGCGCCCGACCTGTTTGTGAGCTTGACCTTCACACGCATGCTGATCTGCGACTGCAGGACACGGTCGACCCGGTCGTCGAGCAGGCCCGGGGTCTCGTAGTCGAGGATCTCGCCTTCGATGACGAGGTCAGCGCTATCGCGGGGCGCGATGCGGAACGGTGTACGCGTCAGAATGTTCTTCGCCACTGCGTTCGTCAGCTCGAACTCACGCCCGCGCCAGAGTGTCTTGTTTTCGAAGATCGGTACGGCGATCGTGCGCGAATCCGACTCGCGGTAGGACGCGGCCGTGTACCCGCAACCAAGCGCGTGCGCGAGGAGAAGCGCAACAACCGCGAACTCAAACCAACGTGAAAGACGCATGATTCTCTCCCAACATAACTGTCCGTCACGAGAACAAGTATCGAACAGCGAGCATCGGGTAGCGAGCGGGGCAATGGACGTGGGGCTCGCGCCTCGCTACTCGCTGCTCACCACTCGCTACTCACTCTTGCTTCTCATTCTTCAACGACTCGATGAAGTCTTTCGCCTTCTGCGCCCAGGAAGTCTGCGGATAGTCGCGGACCACGGACTCCATGTAGAAGACGGCGGAATCGCGCTTCTCCCGCTTGTGGTAGAAGATGCCGATTTCGTACTCTTTTTCCGCCAGGCGCTCCGCGATCACCTCGAGCTGTTCCGCTGCCTCGCGCACCTTGTCGCCGTGCGGGTTCTTCGCCACGTACTCCTCGAAGTCCCGCTTCGCGTTCTCAAGCGAGGACGCGTCGTATTCGGCGCCGGCATGCCGGCCTATGTTCGCAAGCCCCTTCCTGAACTCGGCCGTCGGAGTCCACGCGCTGTCGGGATATGCCTGGAGAAAGAGGTCGTACTCCATCTCGGCCTCTTCATACTCGCCCTTCGTGAAGTAGTAGGATGCCAGCCGGAAATTCGCCTCCTCGGAAAACTCCTCGTACGGATATTTCTTGAGCACATCCTTCACGATCTGTTCGCCGAACGAACCGCCCGGCAGGATGGCGACGCCGAGGAATTCCTTCTTCGCCCCGTCCATCATCTTGAACCCGCACTCGACCTCGCCGCGAAGCGCGTCGCGCAGCTTGTCGGTCCTGGGATAATTGTAGAGGTACTCCTCGTAGCAGAGATACGCGCGATGATAGCGCTCGTCCTTGAAGAACGCCTCGCCGGCCATGAACAGCGATCTTTCCTTGTACTGGGGATCGGGCGTATACTCGGCGATCCGAAGGAACTCGGTGGCGGCGTCGGAGAACTTGCCTTCGGTCATCAACGTCGTTGCCTCGTCAAAAAGCTCCTGCGGGTCGCCCACGGAGTACTCGTCGGTATCGACCAGGCCCGTCTCGGACGTCCAGACCCATTTCGCGTCGGCTGTCCTCAGCGACGCCAGCGCAAAAAGCGCGGCGAGCGGGATGCAAACCAGGAATCGGCGTACGTTCATGATGGCGACCTCCATACGAAAACACCCCCCTTTCCGTGCCCGGCGGCGGCACGAACCGCACCGCACCGACCAGGGCGGCATCGGCAAGCCGTGCTCTTCTTCATGCGCTCGCGCCCGATCGAATACGCTGCCCCACGCCGGCCGAATCGGGCTGCTTGCACATGCGTCTCCTCAACCGCTCGACGATGTCCGGCAGTCCGTCAAGCACGAACGCCAGGTACCGGGCCACGAGGACCCAGAGGTTGCGCAGGTCGGTCTCCGACATGCGCAGCCGCCGTCTCGGCAGCCGGTCCGGTTTCGCCAGCGCGGCGAGCAAGGCGACCGAGCCGGCGGTCGTTTTGAACGCGTACGGGTCGTTCGCAAGACATCGCTTGCACAGCAGTCCGCCCAGCCGGCTGCTGAACATCGACTCACGCGCCGGACGCGCCTCGCGACACGCCACGCAGTGGCCGACGAGCGGAAGCAGCCCGTGTATCTTCAAAAGCCGGGCGACGAACGCCAGGAACAGTATCTCTGCGCGCTCTTCTCCCCTGTCAAGCGCGCCAAGGAGTTCCACCGACAACTGGTAGCACTCCTTCCCTCGCTCACCGGGATAGACGAACCGGTCCAGCAGGTCCGCGGCCGCGAACGCCGCTTCCGCCCGCTCGGGGTCTTCGCGGAGCCCGGCAAATATGCTGGTCGCCTCGCATTCCGTCAGGATGTGCAGGTCGCCGCCGGGCTTCTCGAGAAATACCACCTCGCAGTCGGCGAGCAGGTCCACCGCCCCGCCAAGCCTGCTCTTGGGCCGCTTGATCCCCTTGGCAATCGTCTTCGTCTTGCCGTACCCCTCCGTCAGAAAAGTCACTATCTGGCTGGTTTCGCTGTAGTCGAGCTTCCTGATTGCAAGTCCCCTGGTCTTGCATATGGTCATTGGAGTCAATCCTTAGTCCCGAGCACAACCTTGGAAGCCGCGGAGGCACACGAAAACACGGATTTCACGGATTGGACGGATTTCACAAATTCTACTCCCCAAGCGAAATCCGTGTTCCTTCCCTGCGGCCTGCCGATACTCCTTGGAAATACTATTCGGGAAGAACTACGTAGAGTAGCTTAGCTCCCGGCCTGGCCGCCGGGCAAGTTGCTGAAACCGGATTTCACGAACTCCTCCAGCGCCTTCACTACCCCTTCTTCGATCGGGGCGACGAACTCGATGGCCCCCTGCCGAATCGACACGACCCCGTGTTTTGCAAAGTCCTCAAGGCACGCGTTGAAGTCGTCCAGCGGCTGATTTACGAGTGCGACCACGGCATCCCGACTCATCCTGTCGCCCCAGTGCGCGACTGTGACCTTCAGAAGCGCCCTGTGCGCGTCAGTCCTGGTCAGGTCGCGCGCCAGTTCGCCGGTCGCTTCGGACACCACATAGCCGTTGAGCGCGACCTTGCTCGGGATCGAGACCTCGAGGAACTCGATTCCCATGCCCTGCTTGTCGCCCGTCGATTTCGACCATCGCACGATTCCTTTGGCCCGCACGATATCCGAGTAGCCCGGCACCTGGAATTCCAGCTCCACTATGCGGTTCAGCAGGAGCGGAGTGGCGGTTGCGATGAACACCCCGCCCAGGCTGAGGTTCTCGATCCTGGAAATGGCCGCGGCCTCGGCCTTTTCGTCTGCACTGATGTGCCGGATCCTGACCAGGAAGTCCGTATCGAGCCGCCGGTATTTCCTCTTGTCCATGCTCATAGCCCTATTAGTATAGCACAATTCGAGCGTGAACGTCAAGGATTCAAAAACTTGCATCGGTCGAGCTATGGGTGTAGAGTGGTTTCATCGGCCGGGGCTCGCCTGCGCTGGGAGCGCCGCAGATGTTTGTAGTAGGCCGCGCATCCCCGCGGGGCGGAGTGGCGTCTCCGAGGGAACGGCACTTCGCTGCGGCTCCGTGCCTTGCTACAAACTGTGTTACTCGGAGGGGCGCCGCTGATACGTGATTCACCACGGACGTTCTGTGTTTCCGTGTTCCCCGACGCCGGGGCCGGTCAATGGCAAAATGACAGGTCGAGTGCGGCGATTCCAGCACAGAGTACATCCGGCGGCAGGAGCAACACGATGAAGATAGCGGGCATCGATCCCGGTGTTCAGGCGGTCGGCTACGGCGTCCTCGATTTTGCCGGCGGCACGGGGGAGGTGCGTGAACAGGGTGTGATCCGGCCGGCGAAGGGGCCGCTGCCCGCCAGGCTGAGCAGGATATACACGAGCTTGCGGAAGATCCTGGAGAAGCACCGGCCCGACTGCGTGGCGGTGGAGGACCTTTTCTACGGGAAGAACGCGCGCAGCCTGATCAAGATCGGCGAGGGCCGCGGAGTCATCCTGCTTGCGGCGGCCGAGCTCGGCATCCCGGTGGCCGAGTACAGCCCTGCGGAGGTTAAGCAATCCGTGACCGGCTCGGGCCGGGCGGACAAGGCACAGGTGCAGCAGATGGTGAAGGCGATCCTGCGCCTGAAGGAGATCCCGCGTCCGGATCACACCGCGGACGCGCTTGCGATCGCGCTGTGCCACGCATTCAGACGGAAGCCGTCTTGACGGACGGGACGGAACGCTCAAGCGCGCCCGCAACACGCCTCAACCGCGAAACCAGTCCGGCGAAAGCGGCCGGCGTTAGGCTCTGCTTTCCGTCGCACAGCGCCTCATCCGGCGACGGATGAACCTCGATCAGCAATCCATCTGCACCCGCCGCAACCGACGCAAGGGCGAGCGACTCGACGTAGCGGCTGTTCCCGGCCGCGTGACTCGGATCTACCACGACCGGCAGATGGGTCGCCTCCTTGAGCGCGGGCACCGCTGAGACGTCAAGCGTGTACCGCGTGGCCCGTTCGAACGTCCTGATGCCCCGCTCGCAGAGGATCACGTTCGGGTTGCCCCCCGAGACGATGTACTCGGCGGACATGAGCAATTCCTCGAGTGTCGCCATCATCCCGCGCTTCAGCAGCACGGGTTTCTCTGTCCGGCCGAGCCGTTCGAGCAGGCTGAAGTTCTGCATGTTGCGCGCGCCGACCTGCAGGATATCCGCGTACGCCGCCACGAGTTCGACGTCCTGCGGCGACAACACCTCCGTCACGATCTTCAGGCCGAATTCCCTGCGCGCCTCCGCCAGCAGCTTGAGCCCGGTTTCCTTCAACCCTTGGAACCCGTAGGGCGAGGTGCGCGGCTTGAACGCCCCGCCGCGCAGGACCGTCGCGCCCGCCTCTTTCACCCCGCGCGCCGCCTCGAAGAGCTGTTCGCGGGATTCCACCGCGCACGGACCAGCCATGAGCGTGATCTCCTCCGCGCCCACCCGGACCTGCCCGACGCTCACGACCGAGTCGGTCCCGCGGAACTCGCGGCTCACCAGCCTGTACGGCCGTGAAAACGCTCTCACCTCCCGCACCTTCGGGAGGGCCCTGACCTGGTCGAGGAGCTCGTCGTCGTTGACG
>JAVHLO010000014.1:0-8370 GCA_031082105.1 Planctomycetota bacterium | reverse complement strand
TGACGGACGGCGCGCAGATCGTCGTAGTCCCGCCGTCCCTCGATACGAACGGGCGCAGGTCCCTGTTCTCGATGTTCGATATCACGCAACCGATCTCCTTCAGCGTCGCGTCCTTTTCCATGATCACTCGCATGTCGTGCCTCCTGCAAAGTCCATTTTTCTTCTCACATTCTTCAGAAAACGGCCGACCGCTTTTGCCGCGCTGGACCGGTTCCGCTTGATGACCCCGATGAGGGCGCTTCCGATTATGACGCCGTCGGCCCACCTCGACACCGCCGCCGCCTGGCTGCCGGTCGCCACGCCGAACCCCACGCAGACCGGCAGGGAGGTCGCTGCGCGGATGGCGGCGACGCGGTCCTTCAGACGAAATGTCTCTTCGGGCCGTGCGCCGGTCACGCCCGTGACGGAGACAAGGTAGATAAACCCGTCCGCCGCTTCGCATATCAACGGCAGCCGCGCCTTCGGCGTGGTCGGCGCGACGAATTGCGCGAGCTCCACGCCGTGTCTGTTGGCCGCCTTCTTGAACGGACCACACTCCTCGACCGGCACATCGGGAATGACCGCTCCCCGCACACCGGCGCTGCGGGCGCGTGCGAAAAACTCATCGAGTCCCAGGCGCAGCGGCATATTGGCGTAAGTCATCGCGACGAGCGGGACCGATATCTCGCCGCCGACCTTCTCCAGGAGTTCGAAGATCCTGTGCGGCGTCGCGCCCTGCGTATGGGCGACCTGGCCGGCCTCCTGGATCGCGGGCCCGTCGGCGATGGGGTCGGAGAAGGGAATGCCGACCTCGATCATGTCCGCCCCTGCGTCCTGCGCCGCCACGAGCAGGTCGCGGAAGACCCGCTTGTTCGGGTAGAATGCCATGAAATACGGAATCAGCGCGCATTTCCTGCCCGCGCCCGCGGCAGCGAATGCGTTTCCTACGTCTCTATTCATGTTGCGCTCCTCCGGCCGCGGAATCGGAACACGGTCTCAAGGTCCTTGTCGCCGCGCCCGGAACAATTGACTACGACGATGCCCCTCCGTGCCATGCCGCCGCACAGCTTCCGGGCGAAGGCGAGCGCGTGCGCCGGTTCCAGCGCGGGGATAATTCCCTCAACAAGACAAAGCTCCTCGAACGCGGAGACCGCCTCCGTGTCGCTCGCGCCCACATAGCTGACCCTGCCGGTCTCCTTGAGCCGGCTGTGCTCAGGCCCGACGCCGGGGTAATCGAGTCCGGCCGACACGGAATGTGTCGCCGATATCCGGCCGTCCTCGTCCTGGAGCACATACGTATACGCGCCGTGGAGCACGCCCGGCGCGCCGAACGCGAGCGTCGCAGCGTGTTCGCCCAAACCGGCGCCGACGCCCCGGGCCTCGACCCCGTAAAGACGCACCTGACTGTGTCGCAGGAAGGCCTGGAACATGCCGAGCGCGTTGCTCCCCCCGCCGACGCAGGCCACCACCGCGTCCGGGAGCCGACCTTCGGCGCGCATGAGCTGACGCTTCGTCTCCCTGCCGATGACCGATTGAAAATCGCGCACGATCCGCGGATACGGGTGCGGCCCGACCACCGAACCGAGCAGGTAATGCGTGTCACGCACGTTGCAAACCCAATCCCGCAGCGCCTCGTTTATTGCGTCCTTCAACGTCTGCGAACCGGACGACACCTCGACCACCTCCGCGCCGAGCAGCCGCATCCTGTGCACGTTCGGTTTCTGCCTTTCCATGTCGATCGCGCCCATGTAGACGACGCAACGCAACCCGAGCAGCGCGCACGCCGTCGCGGTGGCCACACCGTGCTGACCCGCGCCGGTCTCGGCCACTATCCGGCTCTTGCCAAGTTCCCTGGCGAGCAGCGCCTGCCCGATGCAGTTGTTTATCTTGTGTGCGCCCGTGTGGTTCAGGTCTTCCCGCTTGAGGTAAACCCTGGCGCCGCCCCAGTTTCGCGAGAGGTTCGCCGCGAAGTAGAGCGGCGACGGCCGCCCCACGTAGGTCGCCAGCAGCCGATCCAGCTCCGTCTTGAATTTCCGGGAACGGCGCAGCCGGCAGTATGCGCTCTCGAGCCCGGCGAGGGCGCTGTGCAGCGTTTCGGGGACGAAGCGCCCGCCGAACCGACCGAAGTAGCCGCGTTTCAGTCTTGAATGCATCTCCTGACCTCCGAGACGAACTCTCTCATCCTTGCAGAGTCTTTGTTTCCGGGCGAACATTCCACACCGGAACAGACGTCAACACCGAACGGCCTGACGATTGCCATCGCTCGAGCGACATTGTCGGGCGCGAGCCCGCCTGCGAGTATCGCCCTGCCGAGCCTTGCGGCCTCGGCGGCTATCCGCAGATTGACCGGGGCGCCTGTGCCGCCGACGCCGGCCGGATCGTACGAGTCAAGCAGGAACAGCCGCCCGACACCGAAGCCGGCGATCTCGGAAAGGATGCCGGCATCCTTCGTTCTGAACGCCTTCATGAACGGGACGGCAAGCCGCGCTGCCTGCCCGGGTGTTTCAGAACCGTGCAACTGGATAAGGCGAAGCCCGCAGAAGCGCGCGATGTCATTGATCCGTTCCGGCGTTTCATCCACGAACACGCCCACGGTATCGAGCTCCCGAGGGAGCGCGCGGATGATCTCGCGCGCCGTCTGCGGAGACACCCTGCGCGGACTTGCGGCGAACACGAAGCCGAGCATGTCCGCGCCCGCCTCGGCCGCCGCAAGCGCGTCCCCGGGATTCGTCAGGCCACAGATCTTGACAAGCGTCATCGTTCGTATCCCAAGCTGACTCAACTAGCCCGGTCTATTCATAAAATTCGGTTCGCTGTCATGCCGAACTTGGTTCGGCATCTCCTTCAGCGAAGGGCAGGGCACGTGGCGAAGGAGATTCCGAACCGAGTTCGGAATGACAGTCTGTCGATGCTTTTCCTTGATTCGCGAATAATGCCGGCTAGGTATCCAGTTAGGGGGATCAATTCCGATCGCAGAGATTCACTTTGTCTTGTCCTCCTGAACCGCCAAGACGCCAAGAACGCCTGACTCAGTACTTGCTCAATTCAGTTCAGCAACGAACGTATCTTGTCTTCGACATCCGCCGCGGTGACGATCGCCTCGCCCACGAGCACGGCGTGTACGCCGAGCGATTCCATCGTACGCACGTCGGTGCGGCTGCCGATACCGCTTTCCGCGACGACCGTGACGCCGCGCGGGACGAGCCTGATCAGCTTCTCCACCGTCGAGAGATCGACCTCCATCGTGCGGAGATTCCTGTTGTTTATGCCTACCACGTCCGCGCCACAATCGAGCGCCCGCCTCAGCTCTTCCTCCGCGTGGACCTCGACCAGCGGCATCATCCGCAGCTCACCGGCCAACGTGATGAGCCCGCGCAGCAGCACGTCGTCCCCGAGCGCGGCGATGACGAGAACGGCGTCGGCGCCGAGCGCCCTCGATTCATAGATTTGATACGGGTCGAACAAGAAGTCCTTCCTGAGAACCGGCAGGCCGCACGCCGCGCGCACCTCGCCGACGAATGCGGGCGAACCGAGGAAGAAATCCTGCTCGGTGATGACTGAGACCGCAGCGGCCCCGGCTTTTTCGTACGCGACGGCCGTTCTCGCAGGATCGAGGCCGGGGTTCAACACGCCCTTCGATGGCGAGGCCTTCTTCAATTCGGCTATCAGTGAGATCGCGTTGTCGCGCCTGATGGCGGCCCGGAAATCGCGCGGAGCCGGGGCGGCCTGCGCGCGCCGACGCATCTTTTCAAGCGGCATCTCCGCCTTCAAACGGCAGAGCCGGTCGGCCTTGCGCGCCACGATCTTGTCCAGGAATGTCCCGGTTCTTCGTGTGTTCATGCGGCCTTCTCCGCGAGCGACCTCGACAGTCGCGCGAGACGATCGAGCCTTTCCCGCGCGTTTCCGGACTCCACCGACTCGCGGGCCAGCGCGACCCCTTCAGCGGCGTCGGCAGCCGCGCCCGCGGCCCACAGGGCCAGCCCCGCGTTGAGCAAGACGGTGTCCGTTCGGGGGCCGGCCTCGCCCGCAAGTATCCGGCGGGTGATCACGGCATTCTCCTTCGGCGAGCCGCCCATGAGAGAATCGCCGGCGGCCCCAGCGAAACCCAGCTCTGCCGGCTCCAACGTGAACATGGCTGTTCCGCCGGAACGGAGGACCGCAACGTCGCTCGGATGGGTCGTGGTGGCCTCATCGTAGCCGCCCCGGCTGTGGACGACCACCGCGCTGTGAGCATCCAGCCGTTGAAGGACCTCCGCGAACTTGCCGACCAGGTCCGCGCTCGCCACCCCTATCAATTGCCGCCTGACATTCGCCGGGTTGGCCAGCGGACCGAGCATGTTGAATATCGTTCTCACCCCTAGTTCCTTCCGCACGGGCGCGATATTTTTCATTGCGGGGTGAAAGACCGGGGCGAACATGAAGCCGATACTCGCCTCAGCGATGCAGACGGCGACGTGTTCGGGCCGCAGGTCGAGGGCGACGCCGAGTTCCTCCAGCAGGTCCGCGCTCCCGCACCGGCTCGATGCCGCGCGGTTGCCGTGCTTTGCGACCTCGACTCCCGCGCCCGCCACCACGAAGGCGGCGGTCGTTGAAATGTTGAACGTGCACTTCCCGTCGCCGCCAGTGCCGCAGAGGTCCACCGCGTTTGCCGCGGCGGACTTCACGCCGAGCGCGTAACGCCGCATGCACCGGACGCTCCCGACCAGCTCACTGACGGACTCGCCCTTGCACCTGAGCGCCACGAGGTACGCCGCCATCTGCGCCTGCGTTGCTCTGCCCTCCAGTATCTGGGTCATCACGCCCGCGGCCTCCGCCTCCGTGAGGTCCGCGCCTGCGAGCAGTTTTTCCAGCGCCATACGAATCATCGAGTCACCCTCCGAAGGTCAAGGAAGTTGCGGAACATGAGGTCGCCCGAACCGGTCAGGATCGATTCCGGGTGGAACTGAACGCCCTCCAACGCGAATTCCCTGTGCCTTATTCCCATGATCTCGCCCTCCGAAGTGTACGCGGAGATTTCGAGACAGTCCGGGAGCGACGCCTCTTCAACTATGAGCGAATGGTAGCGCCCGCCCGGGATCGGGTTGGGGACGCCCTTGAAGATGCCGTGGCCGTCGTGGTAGACGAGCGATGTCTTGCCGTGCACGAGCCTGGGCGCGTAGACCACCTTGCCGCCGAAGACGGAGGCGATGCACTGGTGCCCGAGACATATGCCGAGCACTGGGATGCTGCCGGCGAAGGCAGCAATCAACCGGTTCGAAAGGCCCGCGCCCTCGGGCCTGCCCGGCCCGGGCGAGATGACGAGATAGTCCGGCGCAAGCCGGTTCGCCTCTTCCAGCGTCGTGCGGTCGTTCCGCGCGACGGCGACCGCGTCGTGCATCGTCCCCAGCGCCTGGACCGTGTTGTACGTGAACGAATCGTAGTTGTCGATCACCAGGATCATCTCACACCTCCCGCCGCGGATTCGACGGCGCATCTCACCGCGGCCAGTTTGTTCTCGGTTTCCGCAAATTCGCGGTCCGGGTCGGAGTCGGCGACTATCCCCGCCCCGGCCTGAATGAAGACGGTCCCGCCCTCGACGAAGATCGTCCGGATGGCAATGCACGTGTCCATGTCGCCCGAGGGCGAAAAATAGCCGACCGCGCCCGCGTAGACGCCGCGCGCGTCCTTTTCCAGTTCCTCGATGATCTGCATCGCGCGCACCTTGGGCGCGCCCGAGACGGTCCCCGCGGGAAACGCCGCGCGAAACAGGTCGAACTGGTCGCACCTGTCGCGCAGATCACCCGTTACGTCCGAAACGATGTGCATCACGTGGGAGTACCGCTCGACCCGCATGTACCCGCCGACTTTCACGCTGCCGCACCTGCACATGCGGCCGAGGTCGTTCCGCGCAAGGTCGACCAGCATGACGTGTTCCGCCCGCTCCTTCTCGTCGGAGAGGAGCCCGGCTTCGAGCGCCGAATCTTCCGCCGCGTCGCCGCCCCTCGGCCGCGTGCCCGCGATAGGCGAGATGAACGCCCGGCGGCCCGTCAGCTTCACGAGCATTTCGGGGGAAGAGCCGATCAGCTTGTGCCCGCCGAAATCGATGTAGAACATGTACGGCGACGGGTTCGACATGCGGAGCCGCCGGTAGATGTCGAAATGGTCGGGCGCGCATTCCGCCCGCAACCGGCGCGAGAGCACGATCTGGAAGCAGTCGCCGTCGCGTATGTATCGCTTCGCTTTCCTGACGAGCTCCGCGTATTCCGTGGCGGATGTGCCAGAGTCGAACCTCACCTCTGCGCCGCGGTCGGCGGCGGGCCGGCTGCCAAGCGGGGCTTCCAGTGCGCCGAGGATCCGGTTGTGCAGGTCCAGGCCGGCCTTCAAGCCCAACGGCGTCAGCGAGAAGACCGTCATCTTTCGCATGAGATGGTCGAAGACGACAAGCGATTCCACGAACCCGAACCGGCAGACCGGAGTGTCTGCGACCTTTCCAGGCCTGGTGGGGATGTCTTCGAGGAACCGCGCGTAGTCGTAGGAGACGAAACCGGCCGCCGCGCCGAGCAAGGCGGGCGCGCCCCGTGAACCGGCGATGCGGGAACGAGCGAGCACGGTCTTGACGACTTCCAGCGGGTCGCCCATGGCGACATACTCACGAGTCCCATCCGTATAGACCGTTTGCCCGCGGCCGGCCTGGAGGCTGCGGCCCGAGGCGAACCCGATGAACGAGTACCGCCCGAGCCTGTCCACGCCTTCGGCGCTCTCGAAAAGGAACCCGGCGCCGATGCCGCGGAGCTTCAGGTAGGCCGAGACCGGCGTCTCCAGGTCCGCCGGCAGATCCGTCGACACGATGTCGAATTCCGTTTCGGGGATTTCCGTCATTTCATTGTTGGGCGACATTCTTGAAGTTCCTTAAAACAAAAAACCCACCGCCGGATACGGATGATCTGGCAGTGGGTCTCTACTTTGTGGGGAACCGTTTCCCGGGAGATGCTCCTACCAGATCACAGAATGGGCCAGCGCCAGCTTCCGCCGCCGGCGATGAAACCGATCCCGTGATCTTGTAGCGAGCTATTCATAAGTTTGCTTCCTGTTTCCTCGAATTTCGCGGGGATTGTATCTTTCGGCACCGAGGATGTCAAGAAAAAGAGCAGGCGCGCGATCTGGTGCTTCGGGGCGAATCGCGGATCGTAGGCAATCTCTCGCGAGTCTTCGCCGTTCAAGTTCGGCAGGCCGAGACAGGCGTCTCGCGTCCAACGGTTCCTTGCGGTCGCGGCACGGACCAGGGCGGCTCATCGACTTGCCGGCAGGGATGCCGGCGTTCCCGGACGCACAAGGCTCTCAGCCGGCACGGATGCCGGCACTCCCGGAGACGCGCCTCAGACCGCGAAATATCTTGCATTGACCTGCGAGAACTGCTATGCTGTCGGCACGTTAGGAATGGGAAGCCAGTATCATTTGACCGCGTTCCACGCTCACCAGACGGATCTCACACAGGGGGCCGCACGGCACAGGATGGGATTGTCCCACTTCACAGTTTTCATTGCAGCGGTTTGAGTGGCTTTCGAGGTTGATCAATGACAAGCGCAAGATCTTTTTCCGTATTCGTCGTCGTTGTTGTCCTCGCGGTATGCGCGGCGGCGTTCGTCGGCTGCCAGCCGCGCGGCGTGTACTTCGACGTCAGGCGGCCCGCAAAGCTCACGATGCCGGGCGTCAAGACGATCGCCGTCGTCGACCTCAACTGCAGCGACTCGACGATGGACAAACGCGCCGCGGCCTACGTGAAGGAGGCACTCCTCAACGGCATCCGAAAGGAGAAGGTGCTCAACGTCATCGACATCAAGACGCTGCAGGAAAGAGGCGGCCAGAAAATCGACGGCGTCATCACGGGCGAGGTATGGTCCACGTTCACCACCGAGAAGGATCGCTTCGAGACGGCCTTGAGGACCCGTGAGACCACCGCCCAGGACGGGTTCCTCACCAAGGTCGTCGAGTCACAGGACTACGCCGAACGGGTTCCGTACGAGACCGTCCGGGCATTCCTGAAGGTCCGGTTGACCCTCGTCACCTTCAAGGGAAAAAAGGAGGAGACCCGCGCGATCCTCTCCGAATCGCAGGGCTACAGGCAGAAGATCGGCGGGATCACGTCCGGCGGGTTCTTCGACCTGTTCGGCTCTTCGTCCTGCTCGGACCCAAAGCCGATCCGGCCAAGGTCAAAGGCAAAACCACTACCGAGGCCCTGAAGGCCATCGCCGCCGCCAAGTCGCCGTTTATCAGCCGGGGCGACGACTCCGGAACCCACAAGATGGAGCTCGCCCTGTGGAAGGCCGCCGACATGGCCGCGCCCGACAAGGAAACCTGGTACGTCCAGGCCGGACAAGGCATGATGGCCACCATCGTCATGGCCGCCGAGCG
>JAVHLO010000149.1:1225-8175 GCA_031082105.1 Planctomycetota bacterium | reverse complement strand
CTGCGACGAATCCACAACCCCCTGAATCCCCCTTTGCTAAGGGGGACTTGCGGCCCTCACTTTCCAGGCGTCCCGGCTTCTTCGGCCTTCCCGACGTCTACGACCACCGGGCCGAAATCGACTGCGCTGCCGGTCTTGTCGTGTACCCGGACGCGCACGTGGTACTTGCCGGGCTGATCGAAGACGTGGGTCGCGGTCTTCTTGTTCGCCTCCTCGTCGAACCGGTTATCGCTCGTCCAGTCCCACTCGTACTTGACTATCGGTGTTCCCTTCGCCGGCGGCGCGGCGTCGACGACGAATTCGATCTTGTCGCCGCCCTTTGAGGACTCCGGCGAGATCTTCACCCCCTTCACACGCGGCAGGGGGGAGGTCGGTTCTTCGATCACGACGACTTTGTTCAGGTCGAGCTTCTTCACGAACTGTACGCGTCCGGTCGGCCATTGCACCTCGAGCGATTCTGGCTTGCCCGCCTTGCCCAGTCCGAAGTGGACGATGGGCGAGTTCTGCTGCGAATGCGAACTGGTCCCGCCCTCGACCTGGCGCGTCAAGATACTCCCGGCCTGTCTGAGTACGACGCGCGCGCCGATCGCACTGCGGTTGCTCTCCTTCGCCTTGAGCCGCACCTCGAGCCAGGCGTTCTTCGTCCCGCTGTTACGAAGGAGCATGATCTCGTGCGGCTTCGTCGGGTCGGGCCGGCCTGCGGTCAACAGGTCAAGTTGCCCGTCGTTGTTGTAGTCGGCGAAAGAGCCTGTGTAGGTATCGACTACGGTGATGCCGAGTTTCTGACCGATTTCGTCGAACGTCCAAGCGCCCTTGTTCCGGTAGAAGAGGCCACGCGCCCAGGGGAGGTCGTAGACCTGGGGCGCGAAGAAATCCACGAGGCCGTCGTTGTCGAAATCGCCGCAGACTACACCTGCCCAGAGCTCGTCGATGATGTTACCTTCGCCCTTTGCGTTTGTGCCTACCGTGTCGAGCGGGACAAGCGGGATTCCCGCGCTGACGCGGACGTCTTCGAAGCGGTAGTCCGGCGCGCCATTGTTGCGATAGACCTTCGAGTCGTCGCAGAAGAGTCCGCGATGGTAGCCGTGCTTGCCGTCCTTGTGCACGAGGTTCGCGGCAATGAGGTCCAGGTCGCCGTCGTTATCCAGGTCGGCCCAGGCCAAGCCGATCGTGTGGCCATAGATGTCGCCGGGAATTCCGCCGTTCTGGTCACGGCCCGTGCCTGCGCAGCCGGTCTCGATCGCGACGTCCTTGAACGTGCCGTCGTGCCGGTTGCGCCAGAGGAAGTTCGGTGCGAGCCGGTAGTTGGAGATGTAGCAATCGGGCCAGCCGTCGTTGTCGTAGTCGCCCCAGGCCGCGCCGCGGCCGTAGCTTGGCCGGGCGTCGACCGCGCCGCTCTTCGTCGTGACATCCGTGAACCCGAGGCCCTTGTCGTTGTGCCAGAGGAAGTCGGCGAAGTACTGCGGCTTGCCGTCGTTCCAGTCCTCGCCGCCCACACAGCAGATATCGACGAACCCGTCGCGGTCGAAATCGCCGCACCCCGCGGCGACTTGGTACTTGAACGCCTTGCTCGGCGCGGTTGCTTTGATTTTCAGCGCCGTGAACTTCCCTTTACCCTCGTTCTTCATGATCGTCCCGCCCACGGTCTCGTCCGCGGGATCGGGCCCGGGGATCACGAGATCGACCCTGCCGTCGTTGTCGATGTCGGCCCACACGCCGCGGCCGGGCGAGCCTTGCGGGAACACCGTAGCGGTCACGTCCGTGAACGTCCACTTCGGCGGGCCGGAGTTCTGGAAAAGCTGGCCACCGTAGACATCGACGAATCCGTCATCGTTGAAGTCGCACCACGAGAAGAACGAGCCGGCCTTGCCTTTCAGGCCGACCTCTTCTGTGACGTTGGTCAGCGTGGGCAGATCCGACTTTAGCGGTTCCTCCCTGGCCTCTTCGGCCGGCAACAGGGGGCACAGGATGGCGAGAAAGATGAGTGTGTTCAGCGGCTTCATCTTCGTCAGGAACTCCAGCAGGGTGAATCCTCCGGCTGCGGAGGAAGCAGAAACCTTTCAGATGGGAGCGACGCCCGCAGGCCCGTCTGCTCGAGGGATCAGAATATCAACTTGAACGTCGGTTGTCAACATCAAGAGCACGAGTGGAGCGAGGCGGGCCCATCACGCGCAATCGGCCATGCGCACGGCGCCGGTGATGCGGCTACGCGCGTCTCCACAATCGGACCGCCGTGGCGAGGAATCGCCAGGTGTCGCGCAGGGGATGGATCTTGCTCTGCGCATCGGCACGATAGATGGTCCGGACGGGCACCTCGACGATCGCGAATCCCGCGCGCGCGGCCTTGACCAGCAGTTCGCTCTCCATCTCGTAGTTGGGCAGGGTGGTTTTCACGGCACGGATCACCTCGCTCGAAACGAGACGATAGCCGGATTGCGTGTCGTTGATCCTCTTTGAACACAGAAGAGAGACGATTGCGGAACTGGAGCGGTTGGTGAACTGCCGGTGTACGGGCATCGTGGATGTATCGCCCATTCGGCTGCCGATTACGATCCCGGCGCGCGTCCGATGCCATCTATCGATCAGCTTTGGAATCTCATGCGGGTCGTGTTGGCCGTCGCCATCGAGCGTGACAACCGCCGAGCAGCCCAGATCGAGCGCGCAGGCGAACCCGGACCTGAGTGCGGACCCTTTTCCGCGCCTGGCGTGATGGCGAACGACCCGCGCGCCGGCGTGCTGCGCGCAGGCGGCGGTCGCATCGGTCGAGCCGTCGTCGACGACGATTACGGCATCGACGAGCGACGCGGCGTCGCGCACAACCGACTCGATGTGGCCGGCCTCATTCAGCGCGGGGATCACCGCGGCGATTTTCATGGCTCGGAGCTCGGAAGGTGGGATCGGGTTCACGAAACACCTTGCGCACAGGACGGTCGGAACCGCCGCCATGGGCGACTTCGAAATCGGCGATTTCTACCCCGCCCGTGGCGGGGGTTCGGCCTGCCCATGGCGGGGCTTCACATGCGGCCTCGCACGCTGGGCGGTTCCAACCGCCGCCATGGGCGGCGTCGAAGCCGGCTTCAGGAATGCCACGCCCGCGCCCCCAGTCCTGTTACGCTTGACAGTCCTCGCGGGACATTATAAAATAGAATGCTTGAACTTGTCAACGAATGTGACTGGAGCGAAGGAAATGAACTACAAGGACACGATCAATCTGCCGAAGACCGATTTTGCGATGAAGGCCGACCTGGTGAAGCGGGAGCCCGAGCTCCATCGCTGGTGGGCGGAGGTGGACATCTACCGCGCAATCCTGAACGCTCGCCGGGCCGCGCCTAAGTACGTCCTCCACGATGGGCCGCCCTACGCCAACGGCGAAGTACATATCGGCACCGGCATCAACAAGATCCTCAAGGACATAGTGGTCAAGTACAAAACCATGCGCGGGTTCGAGACGCCGTACGTGCCGGGATGGGACTGTCATGGGCAGCCGATCGAACACAAGGTCGTGACGCAGCTCGGCCGGAAGGCACAGACCACGCCCAAGGCCGAAATCCGCGAGATGTGCAAGAAGTATGCGGAGAGCTTCATAGACATACAGCGCCGCCAGTTCAAGAGGCTCGGTGTATTCGGCGAGTGGGAACGTCCCTACTTGACCTTCGATCCGACCTACGAGGCATCGGTCCTCGAACTCTTTGCGGACCTGGTGGAGAAAGGGCACGTCTACCGGAAGCTGAAACCCGTCCACTGGTGCATGAGCTGCCGCACGGCGCTTGCCGAGGCCGAACTCGAGTACGGTGACGAAAAGGGGCCGTCCATCTACGTGAGGTTCCCGTTGCGGACGCGGGTGGACAAGCTCTTCGGCGTCAAACTCTCCGACCCGGGGAGCGTGATGATATGGACAACCACCCCATGGACGCTGCCCGCGAACGTTGCGACCGCGCTGCATCCGCAATTGAACTACGCGCTTGTAAAGTACGAAAGTGTCGCGCTTGGCCGGCCGGAGACGACCATCGTCGCCGCACCGACCGTGGAACGCGTCTTTGGCGCGCTCGGAATCAAGAACTTCGAAGTGCTCGGGACCGCAGAGGGGAAGGCGTTGAACGGGACTGAATACACGCATCCCTTCATCAACCGCACGTGCCCGATCGTCATGGCCGACTACGTGCGCGTCGAGGACGGGACGGGCTGCGTCCACACCGCGCCCGGCCACGGCCAGGAGGACTACGCGACGGGGATCGAGTACAACCTGCCCGTGTTGAGCCCGGTCGACCCGGACGGGCGCTTCACGCAGGAGGCGGAGGTCTTCGTCGGCATGAACGTGTTCGACGCCGACCAGAAGATCTGCAAGCTGCTCGCGGACAATAAGACGCTGCTGCGGCAGGAGGAGATAACCCATTCCTACCCGCACTGCTGGCGGTGCAAGAAGCCGGTGATATTCCGGGCCACGGAGCAGTGGTTCATCGCCGTGGACCATGCGAACGCGCGCGAGAAGGCGCTCGCCCAGGTCGCCAAGACCAAGTGGTACCCGGAGTGGGGCGAGGTGAGAATCTCCGGCATGCTGCGCGAAAGGCCGGACTGGTGCATCTCACGGCAGAGGACCTGGGGAGTGCCCATACCGGCCGTGTACTGCCAGAAATGCGGCAAGCCGTTCCTCACCGCGGAGAACGTCAGGCGGACCGCCGCGATCTTTGCGAAGGAAGGCGCGTCGGCCTGGTTCCTGCAACCCGCGTCGTATTTCCATTCCGGGGGGGCGAAGTGCGAGAAATGCGGTGGCGCCGAGTTTCGCAAGGAAGACGACATATTCGACGTCTGGTTCGAGTCCGGCGCAAGCCACCGCGCCGTCGTAATGAAACATGAGGCGCTGTCGTTCCCGGCCGATCTATACCTCGAGGGGACGGACCAGCACCGCGGCTGGTTCCAACTGTCGCTCCTCCCGACGGTGATGTCGCAGGGGGTCGCGCCGTTCCGCGCCGTGCTCACCCACGGGTTCGTGGTCGATGAAGAGGGCGACAAGCTCTCCAAGTCCAAGGCCGGCGGACTTCTGCAGGCCGAGGAGCTCACGGACAAGTACGGCGCCGACGTGCTCAGGCTGTGGACCTCATCCGTCAACTTTACCGATGATATCCCGGTCTCGCACAAGGTCATTCAGGAACGCGCAGAGCCGTACATGAAGATCAGGAACACCTTCAGATATCTGCTCGGGAACCTGTTCGATTTTGATCCCACGCGGCATACCGTCCCACTGGGTCAGCTTCACGAAATTGACCGCTGGGCGCTCAGCAGGCTCCAGAACCTGATCAGGCGCGTCACGAGCCACTACGAGCGGTTCGAGTTCTATCGCGCGTACCACGATATCTACAACTTCTGCGTCGTCGAGATGAGCGCGTTCTATCTCGATATCGCAAAGGACAGGCTGTACTGCTCCGGCGCGGACTGGACGGAGCGCAGGGGTGTCCAGACCGTGCTCGGCACAATTCTGGACACGCTCACGCGGCTCGTCGCGCCCGTGCTCGTTCACACCGCCGAGGAGATCTGGCGGAACACGTCGGCGCACAAGAAGGGCAGCGCAGCCGGTTCGCCGGGCGAGGTGGATTCCGTTCACATAGCGACATGGCCTACCGTAGACCCGGAACTCGTCGATGTCGATCTCGAGACCCGATGGGATCGGCTTGTGAAGGTCCGCACCGACGTGCTCAGAGAGCTCGAACGCCTGCGGAAAGAGAAGACCATCGGGAGTTCTCTGGAAGCCAATGTGACGCTGCACGCGGACGACGAGAAGCTCTACGAGTTCCTGAAGGGCTACGAGAAGGACCTGCCGATGGTGTTCATTGTCTCCAATGTGAAACTCGGATGCGGCCTGCTCAAGGGATCGACACCCGGCGTGGAAGTCCAGAAGCTCAGCATCCTGGCCAAGCCCTCCGAACACAAGCGTTGTGAGCGCTGCTGGAACCGCAGGGACACGGTCGGCAAGGACACCACGCATCCCGCGCTCTGCGCGCGGTGTGTGAGAGCGGTATAGCGGTGCGGGGCTGGCCGGTTGAGTCGGTTTAGCCGGTTTGGCCGGTTGCGCCGGTTGCAGCCGGTTGTGGCGGTTCGAGCGATTCGCCGACCGCACAGCCTTGGCCGCAACCAGACAGACCGACCCAACCGACGTAACTGGCATAACCGGCACAACCGAATCAACCGGCCTAACCGGCTCAACTGGCCTAACCTGCACAACAGCTTCTTGGAGTCCGGTCCTCGTGCAAGAGAACGCAAAACCCGTGAACCTGGCCATTCTTCTCTCCGGTTCCGGCCGGACGCTGCTCAATTTCATCGAGCGGATCAAGGCGCGCACGCTGCCGGCCAGGATCGTCGTCGTCATATCGAGCGTCAAGGACGCGTACGGCCTCGAGCGCGCCAGGCAGCACGGCATTCCCAATCATCTCATCGAGCGGCCCGGCTACAAGACCGTCGCCGGGTTCAGCGAGGCGATCGTGAAGTGCGTGGCGCAGTACCCGGTTGACCTCGTCGTGATGGCCGGGTTCATACACCTGTTCAAGATCCCGGCGCACTTCAAGAACCGTGTGATGAACATCCATCCCGCGCTCCTGCCGAAGTACGGCGGGAAGGGGATGTACTACCACCACGTGCACGAGGCTGTGCTGAAGGCCGGCGAGAAGGAGAGCGGTTGCACGGTCCACTTCGCGGACAACGTCTACGATCACGGTCCAATCATCGTCCAGAGACGCGTCGCGGTGCAGCCCGGCGATACGCCGGACACCCTCGCCGCGAAGGTCTTCGCGGAGGAGTGCGTAGCCTACCCGGAAGCCATCACGCTCTTCGCCCAAGGCAAAGTCAACATTCCCTGAACGGTCAATGCACGCCAACGGACGCGAATTTCGGGTTCGCGATTGGCGTACACATCGGGGATTGACACTTGACCATTGACAATTGACATTTGACTGTGGCCT
>JAVHLO010000149.1:0-1215 GCA_031082105.1 Planctomycetota bacterium | reverse complement strand
GTCCACACGGCAGGACACACATGTCTAGCGATAGGTCATTCCTGAAGCCCAAGGCCTTCGGCCCGGACGCGCTCCCGTCAAGTCGAGCCCGGGCCGCGCACTCCCATAGACTGGCGGTCATAACGCCTTGACGGGACGGATATTCTGTGGGGCCACTTGGCGCCGTTGGCGAGAGGCGTTTCTTCGATAGCGAAGGTGACTGGCACGTCCCTTGCTTAGAGGTACGTCGAACGCGATTGAGCGGCCCAAGTTTGGAGGATGCAGCCATGAAACGGACTTTCACGGGACTCGTGGCCGTCGGTGCGGCCGGACTGGTGCTTGCGGGCTGCACGTTCGGCGGCCCGGGTGGGTACGGGAGCGGCTACGGCGTCAGGCGGACCTACGACTCGGTCCAGTGCTCCGACTCGAGAGCGTATTCCAGCGGTACCCTGATCGCTCGACAGGAATGCGAACAGACCGTCGTGGTCGACAACACGAACAACATCACTGTGGTCGGCGGCGGAGACAGCTACCGTTATGATGATCCGTCGACCGTACGCAAGTCGGGAAAGACGAATACGCACAGCGTGAGTCATACGGTGATCCACAATCACGACAACTCTCACGACAAGACCGACAACAGCCGGAAGCAGAACGGCGGGAACAAGAAGAAGGATGAGAGTTCAGACCCTGCCGGCGGGAGCCGGAGGAGCGATGATCACGGCAACAGCGGCCAGGGCGGCGCCGGCGGGAACAAGGATGACCAGGACGACAAGGGGCAGGGCGGGAACGACGGCAAGAAGGAGGACAAGGGCAGCAACGGTCAGGGCGGTGGAAGCAAGAAGAACAAGTAGTTGTACGAGGCGTGCTAGGCTTCCCTGGTGTGCCTGTTACGATAGTGCCGGCGGTGGCCTGAAGGTTTTTACCCCCTACCTCGCAGGTGGCCGCCGGCGGAAAATGAGACGCGTGGTTCGAGATGCGACAGAGAGAGCGACATGCGTCATCGAGATAGAGAACGATCTTGGATCGGCAGTTGTGGAAAGGTCCGTCAATGCAGATTGGAATGCACGAGATCGGTTTCGGCGTTGGACTGCTGCTGATCCTGCTATCCTTCCTGACCGGGTGCGCATGCGAGAAGACGCAGGAGGCGGACCGGCGGACGGAAGCGGAACCCAAACAACGCTCCACGGCAAGCCAGGAGCTATCTCAGAAAAGGAGGAACCTGCCATGTTGAAG
>JAVHLO010000148.1 GCA_031082105.1 Planctomycetota bacterium | reverse complement strand
ACAGAACCGGATGAGTATGTCCGAGACGAGCAAGTTCCTGAGCGCGGGGGACATCTCGCGGAAGAGCTTCAGCGGGTTTTTCTCCGCCTTCCCCGCGCCGGCCGCGTCCGGTTTCTTCTCCTCTTTGATCATGAACTGCTGCGCGAAGAGCGCGAAGACCGCCATTGCCAGCGCGCCGCCGAACGCGATCCTCACGCCCGCCACCCGGCCCCACGTGTCGATGCAGACCCCGCCGAGCACCGGCCCGAGCGCCATCGGGATGCGCCGGACCAGCGAGATGAGCGTGACGCCCATCGTCCGCTTCTCCCTCGGCAGCACGTCCGCCAGGAGGCTCATCGTGGCGGGCAGCGAAATCGCGCTCCACGACAGGAAGAGAAACGAGCCGAAGACGACCGCCTCCCAGCGCGGGATGAAGATGACGACGCAGTAGCCGGCCATCGCGAGCAGGTTGAAGACGACGAGCGCGCGCTTCACGCCGAGCCGGTCCGCGAGGTAGCCGCCGGGGAAGGAGTACAGGGCCGAGAGGAGGTTATCGAGCGCGTTGAGGAAGCCGGGCCACAGCATGCCGCTTCCGAGCGCGATGAGGTAGATCGGGAGGAACCGCTCCGCCAGCCGCTCGCCCATGCCGACGAGCACGACCATGACGAGCAGGCCGAGGACCGACCTGCGCAGGCCGAGGAATCCCGCTAAACGCCGCAGGCGCGATGGGCTGGCAAAGGGCGGCTCTGTCATTCGGTCAATGCGCTCAAACGTCATTTACGTCGGCGAAAAGATAGCCACAGAGACACGGAGACACAGAGGTTCGCTCAGAATGATCTGTCCTCTGTGTCTCAGTGTCTCTGTGGCAAGATTCATTTCTCATAGCTGCACATGATTATACTTTCCAGCGTTCATGTATGTCAATCCTTGTTCTTGCTTTGGTAAGGTTCAGTATGATACAATATGAGTTCAATATCTTGGCGGAGCCGTGTTTTTCGGAACACTGTCGATGTTTGGCGGGATCGATCTTGGCGCGGCGAATGCGAAGTGCGTCCTGATGGACGCGAACGGCGTTACTCTGTCCAAGGCCGCCTGCAAGACCGGCGCGAGTTTCGCCTCCGCCGCGGAACGGGTCTTTGCCGACGCCATAGCCGCGCTCGCGCTGTCACCGGGCGAGGCCGCCGGGCAGAGGCGCGCTGAGATCGAGGCCGTTTGTTCGACGGGCTACGGCCGAGCGAGCACCGGACTTGCCTCGCTCACGCGGACCGAGATCTCATGCCAGGCGCTCGGGTGTGCGCACTATTTCCCCGGCAGGGCGCTGACCATCGTCGATATCGGCGGCCAGGACACGAAGGTCATCCGGCTGGACTCCACGGGCGCGCGCACCGATTTCAGGATGAACCGCAAATGCGCCGCCGGGACGGGCGCGTTTCTCGAAGAGATGGCGCACCGGCTGGACATCCCGCTGGCCGAGTTCGACCGTATGGCGCGCACGACGTCCGCTTCGGCCCCGATAAGCAGTTTCTGTACGGTCTTCGCCGCGACCGAGCTGATAGCCCGGATCCGGACCGGCGAATCGAAGGAGTCGATCATCCGCGGCATATTCGTGTCGCTCGTGAAGCGCGTCCGCGAGCTCGACCCGCTCGACGGCGATGTGGCCCTTACGGGCGGAGTGGTGGCCTATCACGCCGTCGTTGCGGACCTCCTGTCCGCGGAGATAGGACGCCGGGTGTTGGTTCCGCCAGACCCGCAGTTCACAGGCGCGCTCGGCGCGGCGCTCGTCGCGCTGAAGGCAAGAGGCGCCCGTGGGCCCGAATAGACGGAATTCACAGGATTTCCTGCGGAGGTTTTCATGCCGGAAGCACCGAGAGACAAGGGCGCGAGAAAGAAGATCGTCGCGGTCGGGCTGATGAAGAAGCTCATGGCCGACCATTTCTACGAGCTTGACAAGGCCGCGAAGGAGGGCCGGCCGAAGGTCGCATGGTGCACGAGCGTCGGTCCCGCGGAACTGCTGAGGGCGATGGGTTTCCTCGTCTACTTCCCGGAGAACCACGGCGCGGTGCTCGGCGCCACGCGAACGGCGAACGATTACATCCCGCTAGCGAACGCGATCGGGTACTCGCCGGATATCTGTTCATACCTGACGAGCGACGTCGGCGCGTTTCTGAAAGGCGAGACGCCGCTGTCGAAGGCCTACGAGGGGATCACCTCCGTGCCGAAACCCGATGTGCTAGTCTTCAACACGAACCAGTGCCGCGAGGTGCAGGACTGGTTCCTGTGGTTCGGCCGGCGGTTCAAGGCGCCCGTCATCGGCGTGAACTCGTACCGCGGCGTAAAGGACGTCACGGAGGCGCACGTCGAGGGCGTGGCAAAACAAATCGAGGCGCTCGTCCCGACGCTCGAAAAGGTATCGGGCAACAAGTTCGATATCGATGCCCTGCGCAAGACGGTTGCGCTCTCGCTCGAGACGACCGTACTCTGGAAGAAGGTGCTTGAGACGGCGGCGGCGGTCCCTTCGCCCATCACGTTCTTCGACGGGACGATCCACATGGGGCCGGCCGTCGTGCTGCGCGGGACCCAGCAGGCTGTCGACTACTACAAGGCGCTCCTTCCCGAGCTCGAGCAGCGCGTGGCCGAGAAGAGCGGCGCGCTGGAGAATGAACGACACCGCCTCTACTGGGACGGCATGCCCATCTGGGGCAAGCTGCGCGAGATGGCGGAGCTCTTCCAGTCCCTGAATACGAACGTCGTCGCCTCCACGTACTGCAACTCGTGGATCTTCGACGCGTTCAATCCGAAGGACCCGTTCCGGTCGATGGCCCGCGCGTACACGGAGCTTTTCATCGTCCGGTCGGACGAGGCGAAGGAGGCCTACATCGAGTCCATGGTCAAGAAATTCAAGGTCACCGGCATTCTCTTCCACGATTCGAAGACGTGCCCGAATAATTCGAACTGCCGGCACGGGATGCCGCAGCGGCTCAAGGAGCGGCTCGGGATCCCGTTCCTGGTCGTCTACGGCGACCTGAACGACCTCAGGTGCTACTCGGAGGAGCAGGCGAAGACGAGCATCGAGGCGTTCGTGGAGCAGTTGGAGCGCTAGTGGCCCTATGGAGCGTCAAAGCCGCAGCTTTGACCTTCCGTCCGGTTCTGCGTTCGTATTCAAGGTTAGAGCTGCGGCTCTGACGGTCCACAATTCTGCGAGGACTGCCGTGAAGAAGATCATTGCGCTCGTGTTTCTCCTGTCGGCGCTGCTGCCCGGCCTTCCGCTCGTTGCGCAGGACACGGAACCGGAGGAGGAGGAGAAGAACTTCCAGGACTACTTCCAGGAGGGGATGGAGCGGATCAAGGCCAAGGAGTACGAGAAGGCCATCAGCTCCTTCGAGAAGGCCGTCGCGCTCAACGCGCTCGAGCCGTCCGCTTTCTATAACATCGCCTGCTGCTATTCGCTGTTGGACAAGAAGAAAGAGGCTGTGGAGTGGCTGCAGACATCCGTCGACAAGGGCTGGGACGATTTCGACCACATGCAGCAGGACGCGGACCTGGCGAACATCCGGGCCGAGCAGGGCTACCAGAAGATACTGACCGATCTCCGCATGGCCTCCGGGCTGAACGCGGGCTTCTATGCGCTGCACATTCCGGAAAAGTGCCTGCCCGACAAGGAGTGGCCGCTGCTCGTGGCCTTGCACAGCTACGGCGGCAACGCGGCGGACTACCTGAACGTCTGGAAACCCGTTGCGGACGAGGCCGGGTTCATCCTCGTCTGCCCGCAGGGCGCAAACAAGGTGAAGAAGGACTCCTACAAATGGAACGCGCAGTTGGCCGAGAAGGCGGTGCTCGACAGTGTCGCGGATGTCGCAAAGCGCGCGAAGATCGACGCTAAGAAGGTCTACCTGAACGGCTTCTCGCAGGGCGGCGCGCTCGTCTACATGCTCGGCCTCAAGCGGCCCGAGCTGTTCACCGGGCTTCTGCCCATCGCGGCCTTCTACGATGCCGAGCGGCACAAGTCGCTGCTCGCCGCCGCGGCGGGAAAGAAACAGTCCGTCTACATCATCCAGGGCCTGCAGGACGCGGAGACCCTGCCGGGCGCAAGGCAGGCCGAAAAGGACTTGACCGCGGCGGGCATGCGTGTCAAGCTCGCCGAGTACGACATCGGTCACACTATGCCGGAAGACCGGAACAACGAGCTGCTGAAGGCCATACAGTGGCTCATCTCCGGGAATTAGCATCGAGGAAGCGGACGGACGATTTTGGATTGCGGATTGACGATTTCGGATTTGCGATTGCGGATTTTGGATTGCGACCGGACAATCCAAAATCCAGAATCTAAACTCTAAAATCCATCGGCTTGGGGGAGGTCTCACTCAAACGGGGGTTTGTCGCAGCCGATTTGTCGTTGGAGGTCGCCATGAAGCGCTCTGTTGCAGTGCTGGTCGTCGTGCTTGTGGGGTTGTTGATGCTGAACGCCGGGTGTGTCGTCGCGCTCGGGAATCGCGGGACTGATGCGGAAGACATCCGCGCGAAGCTGAAAGAGCTGAGCGAACGGCTCACGAAGGTCGAAGAGAAGGTGGGCCTGGCCGCTCCCGCTCCCGCGCCCGCAACGCCCGCCGACGAAGAACCCGCCAAGTAGGACGGCTGGTTTGGAAAGAGGCTGTCCGGGCAATGGCGTGAGCGCCGCAATGTTTGTAGTAAGCCACTGGCCCCACAGGGCGGAGTGGCGTCTCCGAAAGAACGGCACTCCGCTGCGGCTTCGCGCCCTACTACAAACTGTGTCACTCGGACAGACGGCTAGTCGCGAAAGAGGCTGGTATCGCGCTTCCGCGGTGCGCGGTCGGATTCGCCGGTCGTTGTGGCCGGTCGATCGTCCCGGGAAGTCGAGTTATCCGAAGCGCCCGGCAGATCCGGGATGACTAGCAGTTGCCCCACCTTCAGTTCGTGCTCGCTCTTCATCCGCTCCTTGTTCGCCTTGAAGATCTCCTCCCACTTGGCCGTCGTACCGTACATCTTCTCCGAGATGCTCGACAGCGTATCGCCGACCTCCACCTTGTAGGTCTTCTTGCCCGCGAACTCCGATGGAACGGCGGGCGTCGTCACGGACGGCGTCGCCTCGGTCCGCGTCGGCTTTTCGATCTTCGGTATGACAAGCACGAACCCGATGCTGAGCCTGTTCTCGTCGGGCAGTCTGTCCTTGTTCGCCTCGAAGATGTTCACCGACAGGCTGCCATCGCCGTAGACCTCCTTGGCGATCGAGTAAAGGCTGTCCCCCTGCGCGACCGTGTATGTATCCTTCCCCAGGAACTCCGGCGCGGTAGTTGGCTCCTCAATTCTGGTCGTCCGTTCCACCGGCGTCGGCTCTTCGTCCTTGGGTATCGTCAACACCCAGCCCACCTTCAGCGCATCGCCCTCGGAGAGCTTGTCCCTGTTGGCATCGAGTATCATCCGCCATTTCTTTCCGCTGCCGTACACGGTCTCCGCGATCCGCCAGAGCGAATCGCCGCTCTGTACGACGTATGAATCCGGGGTCGTCTTCGCGGGCGGGGTGACGCGCGGTTCGGTGACGCCCGGCCGCTCGGGCTGGGTGCGCTCTTCAGGCTTCGTCGTGACGGTGGTATGCTCGAGCCTGCCCGGGAGTTCCTCCTTCGGCGGGACTTCCTCGAGCGACGGCCTCGACTTCGGGGGTGTGATCACGATGTCGGCCATATTCTCGTCCGTCGGCTCTGAGACGACGGGTCGAAACGGCCCTCTCACCGGCGTGCGGTCCGCGATGGGTTCTCTCGTCGTGTTGTTGTCCCCTGGGGGCGGCGCGGTGTTGTCCGGGTTCGGGATCTCGTCACGGTTGTTCACTCGCGTCACGAGACCGTCCTTGTTGCCGCCGCCGGCAGTCCGGGACGGAATCGCGGCGGTGTTCTTGTCCCATACGATGACTGCGATCACCCCGGCGACGAGCAGGATCAACAATGCGATCTTGGCCTTGATACCCATCTGTAACTCCCCTCCGAATTCGAATGGGTCCCCTGGAGATCCAACCAACAAACAACCAACTACTGTCTTCCCACCGGGACTACCTCGACTGGCCGCCGCCTTTTCCGCCCGCGCTCTCGATCCGTCCGGTCATCATGCGGCCCGAGGCCACCCGAAGCGCGGTCAGGGGCGGCGCGATCAGCCATGAAGAGTACGTGCCGACGATGATCCCCACCATTACGGGGAACGTGAACGTCGCAATGCTGCCGCCGCTCCGGGCCGTAACCACGAACAGGATGACGACCGCTGCGAGCGTCGTCAGCGAAGTCATGATGGACCGTATCAGTGTCTGGTTGATGCTCAACTCGACGATCGCCGGATACGGCTCCTTCTTCAGCTCCCTCAAATTTTCGCGCACGCGGTCGAAAATGACTATCGTGTTGTTTACCGAGTAACCGACGATCGTCAGGAACGCCGCAACCGACGCCATGCCGATGTCGAAGTTGATCCCCCAGCTCAGCGGGACGAGCAGGTCGACGAGCGTCAGGACTCCCAGCGTTATCACCACGTCGTGGATCAGCGCGACGACCGCGGCGATACCGAACCGCAGCTCGAACCTGACCCAGAGGTAAAGGACAATCCCGATCCAGGAGAGGATCAGCGCGAAGAACGCGCGCGACTTGAGGTCCGCTGCGACACGGGCGCCGAAAACGCTCACCGACTTGAACGGGTCCCTGGCAAGATCGAGATTCTTCTCGACGTACTCCTGGAGTTCGGGCAGTTTCTGCGCGTCCTCAGGCGCCAGGCGAATCTCGAATGACGTTTTCGCGTCGCCGACGGCCTTCACGTGCGGCTCTTTGGCGGCGCTGTTCGTGCTCCACGCGCGCAGCCTAGTCCGGACCTCCTCCTCTTCGGCGGGCGCGGCGAGGTTGATCCCGAACCTCCTCCATACCGCGCCGTCGCTGGTTGCATCCGCCATATCTTCTATCGGCCTTTCGCTTATCCGGCCTTTAAATATTCTGCGCAGGTCCGCGACGAACGGCGCGCTGGAAGTTCCGCCACCCGCGGCGGATTGGCCGCCCTCTTCCCTGCTGCCCGCGCGCACGATGTACGTCTTTGCCGCCTCTTTCTCCAGCGCGCCGCCCACCGAGGTGGCCTCCTCGCGCGACACGACCCGCTGTACTTCGACGTCAGGGTACTTCGGCCCGGTCGCGCCCGGGCTGTCGCCGGTGAACTTGATTATCTCGCCCCGCACGAAGTCCGCGGTCACCGGCTTGTTGAACTCCATCGTGACCTCGGATCCGCCCGTGAACTCGATGCCCAGGACGCTGCCCCCGCCGGAGACCGCGTAGCCGAAGAGGGCGATGGAGGCAATGCATACGACGAGCGAACAGATCATGCACAGCTTCGATATGCTCAGCCACCCGAACCTGGCGCCGCGAAGCAGCGACATGACCGAAAACTCCTTCATCAGCCCGCCCGTGATGATCATGCGCATCATGATCTTGGTGCACAGCACTGCGGTGAACATCGTGGTCAGGATGCCGATCATCAGCGTGACCGCGAACCCCTGGATCGGCCCGATCCCAACGTAGTAGAGGATTATCCCGGCCAGGAAGGTCGTGACGTTCGCGTCGAAGACGGCGTAGAAGGCGCGGTCGAACCCGGCCTCGAACGCCTTGATCAGCGGCTTGCCGCGCAGTTTCTCGTCGAGGATTCGTTCGTAGATGATGATGTTCGCGTCGACCGCCATGCCCATCGTGAGTACGATGCCGGCGATGCCGGGGAGGGTGATGGTGGCGCCGAAGAACGCCAGGAGGCCGAAGATGAGGATGAGGTTCATCACCAGCGCGATGCAAGAGATCAATCCCGCGCCGCGATAGTAGAGGACCATCATGAGCATCACGACGATCAGCGCGATGATGCTGGCGATGCGGCCCAGCCGGACGGACTCCTCGCCGAGCGTCGGGCCGACGTAGTACTCTCCGACGACTTCGAGCGGCGCGGGCAGCTTGCCGGACCTGAGGACTATGGCCAGGTTCGAGGCGTCATCCGGAGTGAACTTGCCCCTGATACGCGCCTGCCCGCTCGGGATCGGCTCGTCGATCCTGGGCGCGGACTGAACCACGCCGTCAAGGACGATCGCGAGCCTCCGGCCGACGTTTCTCTCGGTGACATCGGCAAACTTGAGTTTGCCCTCCTTGTCGAACTCCAGGTGGATCTCGCTCTTTCCGAACTCATCGTGACCGCGGTAGGCCTGGGCGATGCTGGCGCCCGTCACCAGTTCGGCGTCCTCCACAAGTATGTGCGTGGCGGCCTCGCCCGCCTTTTCCTTCTCCGCGAAGGGAAGCCACAGATGT
>JAVHLO010000147.1 GCA_031082105.1 Planctomycetota bacterium | reverse complement strand
CGCCCGTGCTGTTCCCGAGCGTGATGGTGTGCGCTATGGCGTTCGTGCCGATGTTGATCGCGCCCGTGCCGGAGTTGAGCACGAGAGAGGTGGCGCCCGTGCTGTTTCCCATCGTGATCGTATGCGCAGTCGCGACGGTTCCGATGTTGATCGCCGCACTCGCTCCGCCGCCATTGATGGTCACATCGTCGGTCGAGGTAAGGGTGAAATCGCCCGTGCCTGCGTTGACCGCGACCGAGGTGGCGCCCACCGCGTTTCCAATGGAGATCGCGTCGGCGGTCACCGCGCCGGTCCCGATGTTTATGGTGTCCGCCAGACCGCCCGTGCCGATATTGATTGCCCGGGCAAGGTCGGTCGTCCCGAGGTTGATCGCGGCGCCGTCCACCTGCGCGGTGCCGTCAATCCAGAAGCTCGCAGAGGCCTGCGGGCCGGCGGACTGGTTCTGGATGTAGTCGTTGTCCGAGCCCGGGATGTCGCTCGTCCACGACATCACGCCCGACCCGTCGGTGCGAAGCAGTTGCCCCGCTGCGCCGTTGTCCGTTGGAAGCACGAGGAAGTAGCTCGTGGTAAGGTCTCCGGTCGCGGGCGTCCTGATCGAGATGCTGTGCGTGCTGTCGCTGTCGTACAGCACGAGGTTGCCGCCTGACCCGATCGCAGTGTCGCCGACAAAGTAGGCCGCCCAGTTGGTGCCTGTTCCGCTGGCCGTCGCGTATATGCCGTACGCGGTCGATGTGCCCGCGCTGATTCCCGTACCGTACAGGCCGTAGTTGCTCATCGCCGCGCCCGATGCCTCGCCCATAACCGCATAGTGAGTGCCGCCGTTGGCGCCTGTGGCCATGCCTTTCACGCCGTACGCATCGTCTCCGATGCCGGAGTTTCCGTTCTCGGCGTACAGCCCGTACCCGCCCGCTACTGTTGTGTATGCGAAAAGTGCGCCCGGGTTGTCGTTCGGAAGGCCGATTGTTAGTGTGCCGTCCGGATTTAGACGCATCCGCTCACTGAGCGCGCCGGCGTTGTTCACCGTGAGGAACCTGAGCGCCGCACTTCGGGTCGCGTCGGCGACAGTCGACCAGACGCCGTCGATCTGGGCCATGTCCCTGTTCTCGGTCGTTGAAGACTCGCCCGTGAAGATGATGCCGGTCCCGAGCCCGGCCGCGGGAGCGCCGGTCGTGTTATGGGCCAGCCTCAGCAGGTTCGTCGTCGCGTTCGCGGTGGCGTCGTTCGTGCGAACATCGAGCCGGTTCGACGGCGCGGTCGTGCCGATGCCGACGTTCACTCCGTTGCCGAGCACCATCGAGTTGCTCTGGTCAACCTGCGCAGCGTAGCCGATAGCGGTGGCGTTGGTCAGGTTCCCTGCTCCAAGGTTCGAGCCGCACCCGATGCAGACGTTGTCCGAGCCGTCCACGTTGGTCGTGCCGGCGCGGAATCCGACAAACGTATTCCGATTGCCGATTGTGCTTGCACTGCCTGCCTCCGTCCCCAGGAGCGTGTTCCGCTCCCCGGACGTGTTGCTCATCGCGGTCTGCCACCCGAAGAAGGCGTTGGCGCCGCCGCCGTCGGTCGCCGCACCGGCCTTGTATCCGACCATGGTGTTGTACTGCGTGATGCTGGCAAGACCGGCCTGGTACCCGACAAAGGTGTTTCCGTCTCCCGTCTGGTTCGCAAACCCAGCCTCCCGACCGACGAACGTGTTACTCGGGCCGGTCGTATTCGAATTCCCTGCGCGGTAGCCCACGAAGGTACTGTCCGCGTTCGCTGAAAGGTTGTCGCCTGCCTCGGCGCCCACGCAGATATTCGTTGTTCCCACGGGCATCGCGAGAATTCGCGTGCCGTTGATCTGGTAGCTCGATGCCGTATTGATGGTCCCATCCGCGGTCAGGCTTCCATTCATCGAAAGACCGCCGGCATCGGTCACCCGCACGCCCGTCGAACCGTAGTCGCCCGCGTCCGTCGGGTATATCCAGGCCCCGCCGTCGCTCCAGCGCTCGTCGCTCGTCCCGACCGTCTGCCAGCCCGTCCCGTTCCAGTACTTGAACCGGTTGTTCGTCGTGTCGTACCACAGGTCGCCCGCGATGGTTGCCGACGGGGTCGGCGCCGCGCTCAGGTAGTGCTTGCCGTCGACCATGTTTGCGTTCTGTGCGTAGGCCGACGACATCATCCGCGTGCGCGGGTACAGGTTTTCAGGCGCGACAATACCGTCGCTCACCGTAACCTGCAGCCAGACCGTCGACTTGTTCTGGAACATCGCGACGACCGTCGTGTACTCGTCGCCGCCGTCGCCCGGCGCGGCCAGCACGCCGCCGCCGACGTCGAACACGTACACGCCGTTCGTGACGGTGACGTTGTTGTGCGTGTCGACGAGGTAACAATCACCGCTGGGCGGGTCAACGGTGTCGTCGATGCTGTAGAAGCGGAGCTCGAAGTCGTATGTTGCGCCGTTTGCCGGGACGCCGTTCTCGTCCGTGAGCCGGCCCTGGAAGTGGATGAGCTCGGGCGCGGTGGCCTGGGCGGCCGCGTCAGGCGCACCGACCAGCGCGAAGAGGGCTGTGATCACCAGCCCCGCCAGGAGCGGTAGATGCGTGCGCAAGTACTTCAGTATGGGTTCAGGCCCCGTATGGCCCGCCCGTAGAGGACTGGCGACAGGGGTCTTGCCCGCACCGATCCGTTGTGGCGTCTTCACCGCCACGCTTGACTGGTCAGCATCGCGTTGCATTGGTTGCCTCCGAATTTGAAAGAGGTTTGTAGTAAGGCACGGAGGCCGCAGCCGGAGTGCCGTCGTTTCTCGGAAGAAGACGCCACTCCGCTGCGGCTACGTGGCTTACTACAAACTTGACAGTCTGTCGCGCGTCGGCGAAGGTTCATGAACCGCTATAGTATGCGTACCCCCGCATGGGCCTCGCGCCGGATACGCGAATCATGCCTCTAAGTCCCGTCTCCGCCACGCGGTTGCGACAGAGACAACATCGTCGCCCCGCACCGGTAGCGGCAATAATAATTATATCGGCCGATTTGCCGTTTGACAAGTGGAAAGGCGAGAAAGGGGCAAAATAGCATGAAAGCCATCTTCGCCTTGAGACCCAGATTTGGGCGACATCCGGGCTTGAGGTGACGCCGTGGACCGTTGTTCCGGTCCAGCGAACACGGAAGGCGTGCGCAACCGGGGAGCCGCTGCCTGTCAGCGCTGAGTGCTGTCCTCACTCGAGTTGACGCCGTCGTTGCCCTGTTTCTCCCCGGGTTCTCCTTTGGCGGCACGAAATGGCGAAGTGTCTTTTCCGTCGAGCGTCTCGACTACCCGCCTGACATACTCCACCACAAGGGCCAGTCCGTCATAGTTGATCTTGTCGGCGTCATCAGACGTCTTGTGATAGTCATCATGGATTCCTGTCGTGAAGAAGAGCGTCGGTACTTTCGCGGCGATGAAGGGCGCGTGGTCGCCCCTGGAAAGGTCACGACAGACGACATCGAGTCCTTCAAACTCCAGCCCCGCAATCGTCTCCTCGAGAGTCGCAGAAGTTGAAGTGCCTGCGACGACGAGCCGTCTCGTCGAGACATCGAGTCTCCCGACCATATCGAGGTTCAACATGCAGACGACCTTCGTCATGTCACAGACGTTGCTCTTGACGAAGTGCTCTGCACCGTAGAGTCCTTGTTCATGGCCTGAGAAAGCGGCAAAGACGTAGTTGTTCTTCTGCGATTTGGAATGCACGGCCAGCGTGGCGAGTTCCAGCAAGGCCGCAACGCCGCTGGCGTTGTCGTCGGCCCCGTTGTGCACCTCGTGTCTGCCGGGGCTTCGCGAGGACTTGCCGCCCATGCCTATGTGATCATAGTGCGCGCCGATGATTGCCGTGCGTTCCGCATTGTTGTTGACAAAACCGATCACATTGTAGGCGGTCACGGGGCCGGAATTGTCAGGCCCGGGGAACTGGAAGGCCTGCACATACCCGCCGTCCTTCATGATCGTCTTCAAGCCGATACTCTCAAACCGCCCGCGGATGTACTCACAGGCCGCCTTCTCGCCGTCGGTCCCGGCCTGTCTGCCCGACATCCGGTCGGAGGCCAGCACCTGCACGTCCGCTCTCAAACGAAGCCGTGAGTCTTTATCGGTTCGGACCGTGTCTGCCTGCTGAGCGCCGCATGGCAGCACGAGGCACGACAATATGCCCCAAAAGGCGAGCCAGTTTTTCTGAGAATCCCGGTGGATCATGGTTCCCCATTGTGGCACAAAGGACAGTACAGGACCGACAGAAGCCGGCTTACACTATCAAGACCGCGGTCTCCTCTGCGAAACCGCCATTCGCTCTACTCCGCGTCTGGCACGGTAGACCCTGAATCGCTCTGACTGCCCCTTTCCGGGAGGGACGGCTCTGTCTTCTGCGTCAATTCCATGGGCGGATTGTCAAAACGCAGTTGAGCTCCGTCCCACCATATGGGAGTCGCGCTCCTGTCCAGGTTACTCTCGTTGAACATGACTCCTTTCAGGTTGTCGTCAAACTTCGTATCCGCGATGGCCTGCGGCAATCGCGGTCTGGCGGCGTGGTCGATTCGCCTTGCCACAGCGATCCATGTGAATTCCACGTTCGAAGCGCCGCCATGGGCTTCTTTCACCGTGAAGCCGGCTGAACTGATGTCGGTGATGAACACCCCCTCGCACTCACCGAGCGGAGTAGCAGTAACGGTGGGGCGGCCTTCTCCTGATATGACTTCTGCAAAGGCCGGGTCGAATTTGACTTCGCAAATACCGTTCGACAATTGTGCATAGCCGTCCGCGTTTACCTTGACGTCGGTCGAAGTGCTCGCATACACGGCCACTCTCTTCTCCGGGAGATTGACGATTTCTGCCTGGACGCCGGACGTGTACTCGTCGCCGAGATTGTAGGAGGCATAGAGTTCACCGGCGGAAGTGAAGCCGAGAACTTCGCCGCGGACCCAGCCGCCCATCACACCGCCGTAGCCGCCGGAGCCGATGCCGGTCTGCACATTGTCGCCCAGGTATCCAGCGCCGCTGCCGGAGCTGGTCCAGTAGGCCCCGTATGCTGTGCTCGCACTGCTGTAGTAGCCGAGAGTGCCCCAAGTCGCGGCGCTATACGCGCCATGTGTCCCGCCGGAGCGTACTGTGGACCCAAAATCGTACCCGGCGACCCCGAACGAATAGGTGGCCCCGCCTCCATAGCCGTAGAGCGCATTCACCGACGATGTCGCATAGCCTGTACCAGCAACTCCTGTCTGGTAGGAGTACAGCTTCTGACTCCCTGGCGTGGTTGTCCCGATGCCGAGTCTTCCGGACGTATCCAGAGTCATCATGGTGCTGTTGCCAGGAATCCAGTTGTTGAGATCCCATTTGAACTTTCCACTATCAGTGTTATCGACTCCGACCGTCCAGTCAGCAGCCGAGGTAAAGAAGATGATCCCAGCATGCAACGTATTGTCCGATCCGACCCTGACCGAAGCATAGCTGTCGCTCCGAGATTCGACATGCAAGGTGGTTTGAGGTGTAGTTGTCCCGATACCGACATATCCGTTCATCATATCTACCTCGCCGTCCGTGTACATGGCGATTGCCCCTCCTGTTCCCGCCTTCGCGTACACCGCCTTCCACTCGGAGTCGCGGTGAGCGAGCGCCCCGAACTCCGTACCGAGCAGTCCGCCGCCGCCGGGGTACAAAGCTCGGATCGCCGAGAATCCTGCGGACCCCTTCGTCGAGGCGATGTCAACCATGTGGGACGCTTGATCCGTCGAGGCCGGGTCTCCAACACCGAGGTCCCCGTTGACGGACAGCTTGCCTTCGGGACTCGCAGTCCCGATGCCGACGTTGCCTCCGGACGGAGCGAAGAACAAGTTCTTGTAGGCCGCGCTCACGTAGGACTCCATCCTCGCCGCGCCGGTGGAGTCAACCCAGAGCCTCAGCCCTCTTCCGATCGCCGAATCGAGCGTGTTGTTGCCGATTACCAGCCCCCAGGTTCCATCGTCATCCTGCCTCGACGCAATGACGGGCATGCCGGCCGTGAGGCCCGATTCTACGACCTGCAATCTCGTTCCTGGGCCTGTGGTCCCGATACCGACGTAGCCGGCATTAAAGATGGCAGCGTAGTTATTGGTTGCCCCGGTGGCGGTTGCGTAGAGACCGACGTTGGTCGTGGCTGCGCCCGTGTTGTTTGCGTAGATGGCATAGTCCGTTCCGACGGTTGCGCCGGTCTGGGACACGTTCAGCGCCATGTTGTTTGCCACCGTTGAAGACGTGGTCACGCCGAACTGCGGATTCGCGCTGCCGCTGATGGCGTTCGCCCACGAAGGCGCGCCTCCGCCGCCGCAGACCAGAACCTGGTTTGACGTGCCCGCGGCCAGCGCCGTCCATGCCGTACCGTTGTCGTACAGTATCCTGCCCGCAGTCCCCGCCTGCGGCACCGTCCCGGACATCATGTTCGACAGCATCAGGCTGACTCGGGGGTTCAGTGTAGCGCTCATTGTTTCGACGATGAGCCATTCACTTCCGGCAACGCCGGAGGTTCGCACCCTTATCCGCTCATTTCCCGTTCCAAAACCGAAGAGGACCGCTCCGGAAGCCTCAGTCGCCTCAGCTTCACCCCATGACATGGTCCCGTCGCCATTGGAGGCATGCCATGAAATGATCACGGTATTGTCGTTCTCGTACCCGACGATATGAGCCGTTCCGTAGTATGCCCATTCCAGCGATATGACCATCTCGAACGTGATCCAGTGTGGATAGGCGGCATTGACAAAATCGGTGGCCACGAATCCGGTCATGTCCGCCGGCTGATTGAGGAGGACAGTCCCGGTGGCATTCGGGAACGTGATCGTCCTGTCGACCGATGGGTCCGTGATGGCAAACGTCGTCTCGAACGCGTTCTGTGTGGCGCCCTCGAATACCAGCGCGTTCGCCCCCAGTATCTCTGCGGGAATCGAGAGCGTAGACACTGAACTCCCGATCGTCATCACATCCACGCCCGTCCCGCCTGTCCCGATGTTGATCGTGTCCACGCCTGTGCCTGTTCCGAGGGAGACCGTTTTGGCGACGTTGCCTGTTCCGAGGTTGAGAGTCTTCGTGCCGCCAGTGCCGGTGAGGATGTTCACGGTTTGGGTCCCGCCTGTGGCCACTCCCGACATCACGTTCAACGTCTGCGTTCCCGCCGATGGCGCCCCGGCGAGGATACTCACTGTTGAGTTGGCTGCGGAGTTGCCGTTCGCAATGGCGATGTTCTGGGCGACAGTGTTCGCCCCGGTGCCAATATTGATCGCATTCCCGGCAGTACCCGTGCCGAGGTTGACCGTCTTGGCGGCGTTGCCTGTCCCGATGGCGATCGTCTCGGCGGTCGTGTCGCCGATTCCGATATTGATCGTGTCCGCCAGCGTTCCCGTGCCGATGTTGATCGTGCGCGCCAGGTTCGTGACACCAAGGTCGAGGGTTGTACCTGTCGTGTACACATCTCCATTCGTGGAGACGCGGAACCGCGTGATGCCCTGGCAATCGACGAGCATCGCATAGTGTACGGCCTCGCCGGCGCTGTTGTCGTCGTCGTCGAAGTGGATCATTTCCCCGGTACCGTAGCTCTGTGTAAGCGTGAGCAAGGTCCCCCCAGTGGCGGTGGCCACGATCTGCCCAATCGAGGTCGCGCCGGTATTCTGGACGTTGAAATTGGCCGTCTGCGCGGCGGTGCCGTTCCAGATGTAGCTGGAATCGCCGCCGGGCACGTCGTTTGACCACGAAAGCGCGCCCGCGGTGGTCGATGCAAGGAAATAGCCGTCGGCTATCGGGTATGCTGCCGGAAGCGTGTAGGTCAAGTTCACGGACTGGTCCTGCGCCTTGAATGCCGAGTAGCTTGTGCCGGTCCCGGTCGCCTCGTAGATGCGCAGCTCCGGCGCGGTCGCGGTCCCGCCAAGGCCCACGTTCCCCGCGAAGTAGCCCGCCCAGTTCGTCGTCGCGCCGCTTGCGGTGGCGTACACGCCGTAGTTGGCCGTGCCTGCGCCGCTCACAGTGCCGTACAATCCATAGGCATTGTTGGCCGTGCTGCCGATGCCGGTCGTATTTGTCGCGGAGCCAAACACGCCGTAGTTGGTGAGGTACTGGCCGTCTGCCGTCTCAGTGGCGTTTGCGACGCCATAGACGCCGTAGGCAGTCAGACCTCCCCCGGCGGTCCCTTGGTTGCCGGCCGAACGCCCATAGACTGCGGCGTTGTTCAGGAAAGTCCCGCCGCCTCCGCCCGTGATGTCGCCGATGGCTTCGCCACGCACCGCGTAGTTGGTTCGCGTGCCGACGGCGTTCATACTCGACGAGGCTGTTCCCTGCAC
>JAVHLO010000146.1 GCA_031082105.1 Planctomycetota bacterium | reverse complement strand
TCGTTACGGGCAGTCCGCAGACCCGAGCCTCGCCCGAGGTCGGCGACAACAATGTCGCGAGAATCCGGATGGTGGTGGTCTTGCCGGCGCCGTTCGGGCCGATGAAGCCGAAGATGTCGCCCTTCTCCACCTTGAACGAAATGTCGCGAAGCGCCGTGACGGAACCGTAGCGCTTGCAGAGGTTGGTCACTTCGATCATTGTGTGTCCCTTTCATTTGCGCACAAGGAACAGCCCCACATCCGCTTGCTGTCCCGCGAATGAGTCTACATGAAACCCGTCAATGTCGCAAGTAAATAGGTCCTTCGCTTCACGGCGATGTCCTCGTGCATCATTCCCGCGCGAGCATGCTGCTTTGGAGGGTCACAGCCGCAGTTTTGACCTTCGGCCGCAGCGGAACAACGACAACCCCCTGAATTCCCCTTTGCTAAGGGGGACTCGCCGCCGTTCATTCCCCCTTGGAAAAGGGGGCGAGGGCGTTGTATTCGTTCAGTCCCCGCGTAGCTGAGGTACTAGAACACAATGCCCCCTCCGCTTGACACACACCGGATCGAATGGCACAATACGGCCCATGTTTGGACAGGAGACATCCACTGATCGGTTCGCAACCGCCATAGCGCGCGCTCTCGCCCGCGCCGGCGTCCCGCTCGCCGAACGCGAGATCATGCAGCAGCTCGCATTCCCGCAGGAGACGTCGTTCGGCGACTATGCGTTCCCCTGCTTCTCGCTTGCGAAGGCTCGCAGGAAATCGCCCGACCAGGCCGCCGCGGAGGTCGTCGCCGCCCTGAAGGCGCTCCCACCGGAGCCCGGCATCGCGTCCGTCGAGTCGCGCGGGGCCTACGTCAACTTCTTCGTCGATAAGCTCGCAATGATCCGCGATGCGCTCCTCGCGTGCGCGAAGACCGGCCCGAAGTACGGCCACTCGACGATCGGGAACGACAGGACGGTGGTCATCGACTACTCCTCGCCGAACATCGCAAAACCTCTGAGCATCGGCCACCTACGGTCTACCGTGATCGGCGGCGCGCTCTACCGGATATTCGGCGCGCTGAGCTACCGGTGCGTCGGGATAAACCACCTTGGCGACTGGGGCACACAGATCGGCACGGTCATTGCCGCCGTCAAGAAATGGATGCCGGGCGCTTCGATGGCGGACAGCTCTGTGCGCCAGCTTGCGGAGCTCTACGCGCGATATCATGCCGAGATGGCCGCCGACCCGTCCCTTGAGACGGAGGCGCGCGACTGGTTCCGCAAACTGGAGAACGCCGATCCGGAGACGGTCTCGCTCTGGAAGGCGTTCCTTGAACTCACGATCGCCAGCCTGAAGCGCGCATACGAACGCGTGGGCGTGCGGTTCGATTCCTACGCGGGCGAGAGTTTCTTCAACGACAAGATCGAGCCGGCCCTGAAGGAACTCGCGCAGCGCATGAGCGGCAAGTTGGTCGCGCCTCCGCCGCCGGGCAAGGACGGAAAAGCCCCGCCTGCCAAGGGCGACGCCCCCGCCGCTGTCCCGGTGACCGGCCCGCTTCCGCGAATGCGCGAGAGCGAAGGCGCGCTGATAGTCGATCTCTCCGATTTCGGCATGCCGCCGTGCCTCCTGCGCAAGAGCGACGGCGCAACGCTCTACGCCACGCGCGATATCGCCGCAGCGCTGTACCGACAGCAGACGTACGGGTTCGCGCGTGCCGTCTATGTCGTCGCAGCCGACCAGCGGCTCCATTTCCGCCAGTTCTTCAAGGTGCTCGAGCTCGCCGGCTACACATGGGCATCAAACTGCGTGCACGTCGATTTCGGGCTTATCCGGTTCAAGGGCGAAAAGATGGCGACCCGCGCGGGGACCGTCGTTCTGCTCGAAGACGTCCTGGACCGGAGCATCGAACTGACCGTCGAGAAGATGCGCGACCGCCGGCTCGATCCGGAGAAGCAAGAAGCGATCGCGCGCGCCGTCGGGATCGGCGCGATCATTTTCCACGACTTGAAGCACAAGCGAGTCAAGGATGTCGACTTCGACTGGGAACAGATCCTGCGGTTCGACGGCGAGACCGGCCCGTACGTGCAGTACACTTACGTGCGGATCGCGAGCATCTTCAAGAAGTATGCGGAGATGCGGAACGCCCAGGGCGCGGGGACCGGGGCCGCGATGGAGGCCGATCTCGCGGACGACGCGAAGCTCGACCGGCTCACCGACCTCGAAGAGTTCCAGATGGCAAAGTTGATCCACCGGTTTCCGGCAATCGTGGAGCAGGCCGCGGAGAAGTACGAGCCGTCCATCATCGCGGGCCATCTGCTCGATTGCGCCGCGGCGTTCCACCGGTACTACCGGGACGTCGACCGGCACAAGGTCGTCTCGGACGACCTCGAGCTTACGAAGGCGCGACTCCTCCTGTGCAGTTGTCTCAAGACCGTCATAGCGAACGGCCTCGAGCTGCTCGGAATTCGGACCGTGGAGGAGATGTAGCGGCGGGTCTAGACAATAGCACTCGGACTGCTCAAGGCGTCTTTGTCGAATTCTGAGTCGCGCGCTTCAGGGAGGTGCCAGAACGCCCTGGGGCATGTCGGTTACCGCTTTCCAAACCCAAGCGTCAGCTTGGGTACATGACAGCCGGCCTGAATCCGGAAACAACGGCTGGAGGCGGGCTGTGATTCTCCCAGCCTGACGGCTGGGCGTCCGTACGTTTCGCGTGAGGGAGTCATAGGCAAGCCTTGAATTTCCCAGCCTGACGGCTGGGCTTCATAGGATCGTCTCCCACGCACGGACTTCTCCGAAGACCGGCCCGACGTGTGCTTGCCGCGCTACGTGAACCGATTTCCTACGCCCCAATGATCTGCCTCTCACTCGGACTGCAGCCGGACTCCACACGCGAAGACGCGCTCCGCGTGCTCCGCAGGTGCCGTCGACATGCGGACATTGTGGAGTTGAGGCTCGACTTGCTCCCGCACGGTTGCATCCCGGATCTCGTCGCGGCGGCGGGGCGGCCCGTCGTCGCTACTTGCCGCCTTCACGGGCGCGGCGGCGAATTCCGGAGCAGCCTGAGCGAGTCATTTCGGCTCTTGACCCGGGCGGTTCTTGCCGGTGCCCGATTCGTCGATGTCGATCTCAGAGATCACCCTGCGTGGACTGCGTACATTCGCAACTTCGCGAAGGACTCCGCATGTGACGCAGACCGACTTGCGAAGGCAAAGGTCGTCCTGTCCTACCACGATTTCCACGGAACGCCGCGGAACATCGCCGGCATTCTGCGCAGCCTGATGAACAAGACTCCCTGGTGCGCGAAGCTCTGCGTGACGACGCGGAATGCACAAGATGCCGTCAGGCTGTTGGGGCTGGCCCGGTCGTTTGGCGACGCCCGCGACCAACGGCGTTCGCGCGTGAAGCGGATCGTCATCGGCATGGGCGAGCCGGGCAAGTTCTCGCGAATACTCTACAAGCGTCTCGGCTCCGTGTGGTCGTACGGTTCGCACCCTACGGACGAGATGGAGTCCCCCGCCGGCTCAGCCGCCGCGCCGCACTCCATTCGGGTTTCCGCGGCGGGCTACGCGACGTCATTGGATTCCGCCGGGCCGACGGCCGTTGCGCCCGGGCAGGTCGATGTCCGCTCCCTGGGAAACCTGTACCGCGCGGACCGGCTCGACCGGCGCACGGCAGTCTTTGCAGTGGTCGGCGCGCCGCTTGCGCACACCCGCAGCCCGGAGTACTTCAACCGGCGCTTCCGTCGGCACGGACTGAACGGTGTATTCATTCCGCTGGAGCTGCCGGACTTGTCCGGCTTCGACGAGCTTGCGCGCCTCATCGAACTGCGCGGCGCAAGCATCACGATGCCGCACAAGACGGAGATACTCCGGCACGTACGCCGTCTCAGTCCGGAGGCGACGGCGGTGTCGGCGGTGAACACGATTGTGTGGGACGGTCACTGCTACGTCGGCTACAACACTGACGCGGTCGGTTTGCGGTCGCTGCTGAGAAGGTACGGCTCGATTAACGGCGCGCGCGCATTGGTGCTTGGTGCGGGTGGCGCGGCGCGGGCCTCGGTCCGCGCGCTTGCGGCGCAGGGCGCCGACGTGACCGTCTCGAATCGAACGCCGGTGCGCGCATCGGCGCTGGCGCACGAATGCGGCGTGCGTACGATTCCGTGGCAGGCCCGCAGCGGATTCCACGCGGACATCCTGGTGAACGCGACGTCCGTCGGGATGGGGGCAGCGGATGGTGCGCGGCCATCCCAGCGCGACTTGGCCGCCTTGCCGGAACGGCGCATTACTCAATCGCATGCCGCGAGGACGCGGCCGCTTGCCGGTTGCGGGCCGGCGTCGTCGGAGATTCTCGTTCCCGCTGCCGCGCTTCGTCGCGGAGTGCTGGTCGTCGAGTGGGTCCACACGCCGGAGGTGACCGGCCTTGTTCGCGCGGCGTGTGCGAAGGGCTGCAGGGTGATCACCGGTGTGGACCTCTTCAAGGCGCAGGCGAGGGAGCAGTGGAAGCTCTTCAAGGAAGCGATCCGGACGCGCTGACCAGCGCTTTGGAGCGTCAGAGCTGCAGCTTTGACCTTCGATCGCGGCGGAGAATCGACAACCCCCTGAATCCCCCTTTGCCTAGGGGGACTCGGGGTGATGTGCTTCTGGAGCGTCAATGCCGCTGCTTTGACCCTTCCTCGCTCTCTGGCCGCGCCATTGCGTCAACGCGCACACTTCGGCCTCATGGTCACAGGCGGCATTCCCTCTCCGAACGGCTCGCGTCCCGCGCAAGGTTCCTGACGGCAAAAAGAAACCCGATGAGCACAGGGACCGTCGTCACCCAGAAGTACGTTGTCAACGAGTCCCCATAGTCGGATGTCCCCCACCGCGACCACCAGGTATATTCGTACCCACGAAGTGAGTAGATATGCGTGTACGGAGACACTCTGACGACCCCGCGGTACCATTCCCTGGGCAACAACACCTGGCCGAAATAGGGCACCACCACACCAACGGCAACCAGAATGCCGACCGCGGTCACCATCGCCCGACCAACAGTGCTGCACAGACAGGAGCACGCAAACCCGACTGCCAATGCTACAAGCCAGAAATGAACGATGACCAGAGTCAAATACAGCGCGATGTCGAGCCTCTCCGCCTGCAGCACAGGAATCAGGCCCAGGGCGAAAACGACCATCACGACAATCGCCAAAGGTCTTATCGCCGACAGTACGCCCCTCGCCTTTCCTCGGAGCAGTGCCCACGTGCCGATCGGCGCAACCACGAGCAGGTCCAGCGTCTTGTCCTCCCTCTCGCGCGCAACCGATCCCGCGGCCAGGCTTGCGGTCATCAACCACACGAGACCAACGCCTACAGTGGTGGACGACGACAAGGCAGGCCAAAGCGTGTTCCCGCTTGAAAGACCGCTCAGGACGAGGCTGACAGCGAACAAGACGAGCAAGCTCAGCATCACCAGAACAAACATCAGTCGTCGGCTTTTCCTGACAGTCACGAATCCGACACCCGCGATCGCCAGCCACAGGTAACCCACGCCAGTATCCTCTCTGCCCATAGGTTTCAAGATGTTCCGCCACAGTGGGAAACAGAGGATGACCACGTATGTCAGAGCGAGTATCCATGCCAGTCGCCGTCCCTTCCTGGCATTCAAGAAGACGACCTCCTTCCAGCTCACAGGGTTCTCCCACACGGGGGCGAGCGATTCTGCGCTTTCGGCGTAGCGACGCTTCGTACGTGCGCGCTCTGCGGGTCCGCCATCGTCCACGGTCATGGCTGAATCCGCGCCCCTGGCGTTCCCATCGCAGGTGACGGTCGTGTGACCGTCAAGGCTCGACCCTGCCTCGAGCCGCGGCTCATGAGGGTCTTCATCACGATTCGCCCGCCTCTTGCCTGCCGAGGCAGATGCCGCGCCGTCCATCGAGACTCCACGTGCCCTTAGCCGACGCACGCGTCGCACCGTTAGCCACAAGGCCAATGCCCCCAATAGGACGAGCTCGCCACAGGCTGTGCAGAAGACCTGCGACTGCTTGACTGGCGGGCTTTGGACGAACGCCAACAATCCCTGTACGGGATCCGTATGGAGGAGCAGCTCCCGCATGCCCGGCCAGCTTGCGCCTTCTCTGAGCTCCGACCACAATTGTGTGTGGACTTCCCCGTACAGCACCAGCCCGACGCAGAACCACACCGCGGCCATCGTGCCCCGTCGAAGAAGCGTCGATAGGTACAGGGTCGCGGCCCCGCAGAAGAAGCCGAACGACAACAGGGCCGCCAATGCGTACGAGACCTCGTCCAGGTCAACGCCGCCGAGCATCATCGTAACCACAAAGACCGGCGACACCAGAAGGAGCATGTGCAGAAAATAGAAGTACTGCACGAAGAACTTCCCCGCCACGATCTGTCGGTCTTTGAGCGGCGTGGCAAAGAGGACCTCGAGTGTCTTCCGCTCGACTTCCCGCGCAATGAGTCCTGAGGTGAGTATTGGCAGGAGGAGAAACGTCGAGTACCATGCGACGGTGAACAGCGCCTGGAACAGCTCGCGGCCGAGCATGGATGCCTCTACGGCGGACATCGTCCCCTTGCGCCGTTCCCACGCGACCGCGGCGGCGATCGCGATCAGGGCTACGACGATCCCGCGACGCGCATAGTGCCCGAACGTGCTCGCGCTCTTGCGCATCTCGTGGACAACCACCGGATTTGAGAATGCTCCGCCCACCGCGCCAGTCTCAGAAAAGGACCACGGGACCGGGAAAAAGGTCCGTAGTTGTCATTTCCGCGCAAGCGGGAATCCAGTCGCCAACGACGGGCACAGGCGGGACGCCTGTGCTACACTGCGCCCGACCTTCCTGTCATTCCCGCGTAGGCGGGAATCCAGCATCACTGCCATAGAGCCACCGAAGGGCACAGAGATACACAGAAACGAAAGCAAGGACGGAAGGAATCAAAGAGGCTCAAGAAGACCGTCAACCGAGTCTCTTGACGCACTCTTTCCTCTATCCATGCTACAATCCGGCAAGACTCTGTTTTGTTGGCAAGGTTGTTCGTCCTTTTGTTCTTTCGTTCTTCCGTTCTCTGGCTGCGGCTCGGCTGCGCCGCGTCCTTCTGTGTGTTTCCGTGTGATTCTGTGGCTGACACAGGGCCGCTTGTGCCACAGGCACAATCTCGACTACGCCGCCTCTCTCCGGCCCGCGCGCGCACCGGTCAGCCTCTTTGCTGCATGCCAAAGCCACAGCAACGCTAGAATGGTCGTCGCGAGGAAGTACACAAACAAAGGGACAAAGTGGCCCGATCCCCGCATCCCTCCCCAGCGCGACCTCCAGACTAGCTCAAGCAGGGTCGCGATGTGGGCGTACGGTGACACCATGACCAGTATCTGCCGCAGATCAGTGCCGTAGTGGTAGTGGTACGGGATCAACGCCGCAAGGAGCGGAAATATCGCGCACAAGCCGACCAGGATGCACATCACGGCCGTTGATGCGCGCGCAACACCGCTGAAGAGGCAGGAGCAGATCAATCCGAGACACAGCGACAGAAACCAGAAGTGCACGACGGTCAGAAGCAGTCCTGCCCCGAAAACGAGCGCGCGTGCCTCCACCGAGAGAAGGCCCAGGACGAAAGTGCACGCCACGGCAATCCACATCGGCCTTGTGGCCGAAATGACCCCGCGCGTCTTACCCACAAGCAGCATCAGCCTGCCCATGGGCGTGACAAGAACAAGGTCGAGCGTCTGGTCCTCTTTCTCCCGCACGATCGACGCTGCGGCCAGGTTCGCCGTCGTCAGCCACAAGAGCCCCGCTCCTACCGTCACCGATAGGCCAAACGAAATCGCGAGAAACGCCTCTGTCGTGTCGCCTCCCCTGGGCATCACACAGACCGGGAAGAACAGGATCAGAAGATACATGACCACCAGCCAACGGACCACCCTTCTCCCCTTCCGCGCGCGAAGGTACGAAATCTCCCGCCACGTCACCGGGTTATTCCAGACCGGCCCCTGCGACATCACGCTGGCGTACGCGGCGCCGTCCGACGCGGCGCCCTGCGGCGGCTCCGCGTCTGTTGCCGCGTCGTTGGCAGTCGCCGCAACGTCTCCGGTGTCAACGGCCAATGCGTTGCCGGCCGCTATCTTTCCGATCAGGAACTGCTGTTCCCACGACCGTTTCCCCTGTTCTTTGTGCCGCGTGCCTTCTGACGGGTGCGCCTGCGTCCCCGCGCGATCTTCGCGCGACCTCAGCTTGCGCACGCGCCGCACCGTCAACCACAACGCCAGCAGCCCCAGGCCCACCAGCTCGCCGCAACATATCCAGAAGAACTCCGGTCCCACAAAGGGAGGCGGATCGATGACGGAAAACAGCGCGATCGACGGATTCACGCAGGACAGATA
>JAVHLO010000145.1:5421-8394 GCA_031082105.1 Planctomycetota bacterium | reverse complement strand
TGACGCTGCTGGTGTCGAACCTCCTGCTTGCCGGGAAATCCGACACGCAAATCGCGGGCGAGGCGAACCGTGTCGTCCGCGCGGCGTCCGGGGCGGCATGCGCGATAATCGTCGTTTCGAACGAGGTCGGGTGCGGTATCGTACCCGAGAATGCGCTCGCGAGGAGGTTCAGGGACATCGCGGGACTCGTGAACCAGATCGTTGCACGGGCTGCGGATGAGGTCTTCCTGGCCGTGAGCGGCATCCCGGTCAGGATCCGGTAGCTCTTTCGCGCACCGCTCCGTCCGGGAGGCGGCCCAACGCGCGAGTTCGTAGTAGCGACTTCAGTCGCTCGACTGCCCAACGACTGAAGTGGTTGCCACGAACTCGGGTGCTTTGCCTGGATTCTCGTGAATATGCGGGCACAGCGAATTGCCGTCGGTCATTGAAAGGGGCAAACTTGTGAAAGTCATCGCCTCCTGGAGCGGTGGAAAAGACAGTTGCCTTGCCGCGTACAAGGCCCGGCAGGCCGGACACGAACTCGCGTGCCTGCTCAACTTCGTCTCGCGGGAGTACAAACGCTGCTGCTTCCACGGGATCGAGGCGAAATTGATGCGGCTCCAGGCGGAGCTGATGGGCATCCCGATCTTTCAGGCCGAGGTCACGGCGGATATGAAAGAGTACGAGCGGGAATTCAAGGCCGCGGTGCGCGAGCTCAAACAGAAACACGGCGTGGAAGGGATGGTCTTCGGCGACGTGTACCTGGATGAGCACAGGGAATGGGTGGAGCGTGTCTGCGCCGACCTCGAGATCAAACCCATCGAACCACTGTGGGGGTTGCCGGCCAGGCAGGTCGTGCTCGAGTTCATCGGCGCGGGGTTCAAGTCGGTGGTCACGAGCTGCAAGTCCGACCTGTTCGGGAGGGAGTTCGTCGGCCGGTTCATGGATGCCGCGCTCGTCGACGAGCTGGTCGCGAGGAACATCTGTCCCTGTGGCGAGAACGGCGAGTTTCATACCTTCGTCGTCGCCGGGCCGTCATTTGCCGGCGAGATCAGGCTGCAGGAGACCGAGCCCATCCTGAAGAAGGGCTTCTGGGAACACTGGTTTCTCGACATCAAACGGTACGAAACGACGGAGGCGGGGAGCGCAGCGACTGCGGCGCCGACCGGCAGCAGCTCCAAATAGCCTGGAGAATTCATGAATCAGGGAGAAGGGGCGACAAATTGTCATGCCCCGATGCGTCGGGGCATCTCCCGGGCAACCGGACAAGGAGATCCTGAACCGAGTTCAGGATGACAAGTCGCGCATTTGTCGGCGGAATCCGGTGCAAGCGTGTGAGGCCAAAACGATTTCGTTTGACTTGGAGAAGCAGACAACATGGAGAGGCTCAAGCGCACAATCGATGCGATTCCCACTCCAGACAGAGACAGGATGGCGCTGGCGCAGCGGAGGCTCGACAACCTCACGAAGCCGCTGGGGAGTCTCGGGCGGCTCGAGGAGCTGGCCGCGCAGCTCGTCGGGATCACCGGACAGGATTCGCCGTCGCTGAAACGCAAGGTGATCATCACAATGGCCGGCGACCATGGTGTGGTCGAAGACGGCGTCAGCGCCTATCCGAAGGAAGTGACGCCGCAGATGGTCTACAATTTCCTTCGCGGCGGGGCCGGGGTCAACGTGCTTGCGCGTCAGGCCGGCGCGCGTGTGATCGTCGTTGACATGGGTGTTGCCGCGGATCTGAAGACTGCGGACCACGTGTCCGCTGACGGCATGACCGGTTTTCGGAACTGCAAGGTGGCCCCCGGCACGCGCAATTTCACGAAAGGTCCGGCCATGACGCGCGACGAGGCCGTGCTCTCCATCGTGAGGGGGATCGAAGTTGTCGAGAGTGAACATGCGCGAGGCCTCGATATTATCGGCACGGGCGACATGGGGATCGGCAATACCACGCCGTCCGCAGCGGTTCTTTCGATCCTGACGGGGATCGATCCGGAAACGATTGCCGGGCGCGGCACGGGGGTTGACGACAAAGGCCTGGCCCGCAAGGTCGCGGCGATCCGCAAGGGAATCGAAGTGAACCGCCCGGACCGGGCCGATGCGCTTGATGTGCTGGCGAAGGTCGGCGGCTTCGAGATCGGCGGGATATGCGGCGTGATGCTCGGCGCGGCAGCGAGGCGCGTCCCGGTACTCGTCGACGGGTTCATCTCGTGTGCCGGCGCCTTTCTCGCGGTTGCGCTCGCGCCGCGGGTGAAGCATTTTCTCATCGCGAGCCACTGCTCCGCCGAGAAGGGACACGGGTTGTGCCTCGAGCATCTCGGCCTGCAGCCGTTGCTAGACCTGGGTCTCCGGCTCGGCGAAGGCACAGGCGCGGCGCTCGCCATGCACCTGGTCGAAGCGGCCGTACGCATTTTGACCGGGATGGCGACCTTCGAGGCGGCGGGCGTGGCGAAGAAGCTCTAGGTTGTTGTGGAGTGTCGAAGCCGCAGCTTTGACCTTCCATTCCGTTCAGTGCTCCTGTTCAAAGTCAAAGCTGCGGCTTTGACGCTCCAAAGTGCGATATGAAGAGCTTTTTCCTCGCGCTCCAGTTCCTGACGCGGTTGTCGATCAGGATTGATGACGTGAAACCGGGCGAGCACCCTCGCGCGATGATGTGGTTCCCGCTCGTGGGGCTGGTCATCGGCTCGTTGTCTTTCCTGGTCTACTTCGCGTGCATGCTGGCGGGACTGCCCCCCGAGATTTCGGCTGGGCTGCTGATTGTCGCGATGGCGCTCGTCACCGGCGGGCTGCATTTGGACGGGCTGAGCGACACCGCGGACGGTTTCTACGCGGGAAGGGACAAGGAATCCGTGCTGCGCATCATGGACGACACGCACACGGGGGCGATGGGCGTGATCGCCATCGTCGGTGTGTTGGTGTTGAAGTATGGGACGCTGGTTGCTATACTGAGAGAAGTCCCCGCGGCGGAACTGACCGTGACTCTGCTGGTGGTGCCCGTGC
>JAVHLO010000145.1:0-5411 GCA_031082105.1 Planctomycetota bacterium | reverse complement strand
CTGAGCCGCTGGAGCATGGTGATCGCCGGCGCGTTTCTTGGTCCGGCCCGGAAGGAAGGGCTCGCCCGCATGTTCCTTTCCGGTCTGAGGACGCGCCATTGGCTGTTCGCCACTCTCTTGACGGCGCTGCTCGTGTCGGGACTTGCCGGGCCGGACGGCGTCGCGCTCTGTCTTGTGGGCCTCGTCGTGACGCTCGCGTGCCTGATCCGCTTCAAGACGACGATCGGTGGGCTGACCGGTGACACGCTCGGGGCGATCAACGAGATGACGGAGGTCTCCGGTCTTCTCGCCTGCTACCTGCTCTTCGCACATTGAGGAGGAACGCACATGGTGTTCGCGAAACGCTTGGGGAGTGTCCTTGTCCTGACCGGATTCGTCTTGCTGCTTGTCGCGCTCGATTGCGCGGCGGTCGAACTCGAGAAGATCGACGATGTGGTCAAGGAGATGAAAGAAGAACTGGGCGAAGGGTTCATCGTAGAGAAGCTCGAACCGTTCGTTGTCGCGACCGACGACTCCGCCGGCGCGATGCGGTCGCATAAGGCGACGATCTCGCGCTGCATGGAGGCGTTGTACAAGGAGTTCTTCACCGAGAAGCTGAAGACTGTGATCAGGGTGTATCTCCTGAAGGACGACGAATCGTACCGGGGCTACGTTAAGAAGAGCGAGAACCGCGAGGTCGACACGCCCTACGGCTTCTGCACCGCCGGTGGGACGAAGCTGGTGATGAACATCGGGACCGGCACGGGCACGCTGGTGCACGAGATGGTCCACGCCTTCATCAAGCCCGACTTTCCTGACGTGCCGGTGTGGTTCAACGAAGGGCTTGCGTCGCTCTTCGAACAGTGCTCGACCGCCGACGACACGATCAGGGGGCTGGTGAACTGGCGCCTGCCGGGGCTGCAGCAGGCGATCAAAGACGGGAACTTCGTCAGGTTCGAGGACCTGATGGCCATGTCGGATCGTCAGTTCTACAGCCGGGAATCCAGAGCCCACTACGCCGAGGCGAGATACCTGTGCATGTTCATGCAGGAGAAGAAGCTGCTGAAGACCTTCTACAAGCAGTTCAGAGAAGCCGCGCGGTCCCCGGCGGAGGCAGCGGAAGGCGAGCCGAAACCGGAACCGGATCGCAGCGGGTTCAGGACGTTCAAGGCGCTCTTCGACCAGCCCGTGGAGAAGGTCGAAGAGGAGTTTCAGAAGTGGGTCATGGAGTTGAAGTGGACGAGGTAGCGCCGTCCTCTCTTCGAGCCGGCATGAGAGACTCGCGGAAAACACTGGTCTGCGCGCTTGCGGCGGGGTGTCTTGTCGCTGCGGTCTGGTTCGCCGCGTCGGCAGGTTGGGGGCCGTTCCGTCCGAAGGACCGCGACACTCTTCAGCCCCGCGACGGCCGGCCGCGGATCGCATCGCTTGCGCCCAGCGTGACGGAGATTCTTTTCGCCATCGGCGCTCAGGATCTGGTCGTCGGAGTGACCGACGTCTGCGACTACCCGCCCGAGGCGAAGCGGTTCCCTTCCATCGGCAACTTCGGCAGGCCGAATACCGAGGCGCTCCTCGCGGCAAGACCGACCCATGTCATCGCTGACGGAATGGATCCAGCAATCGATGCCGGTTACCTGAGCAAGTTCGGGATCAAGCTCGTAGATCTCCGGATCGGGAACGTGCGCGAGGTGCTTGCAGCCATTCTCGAGATCGGTCGCATCGCCGGGAAGAACGACGGTGCAAAAGGGCTTGTCGAATCCATGCAGGCGGAGCTCGACCGAATGTCAGCCGAATCGGACAGTATCCCGCCCGGGAGCCGGCCTCGCGTCTTCGTAGAGGTCTGGAACTCGCCGCTGACGACGGCGGGAAAGGGCTCGTTCATCGACGATATCATCAGTCTTGCGGGCGGGGTCAACGTGGCTCGCGACCTGGACAAGCCTTACGCTCCGGTGAGCGCAGAGAAGATAGTCGAATGGAACCCCGACGTCATCATATTGGGCTACATGACCGAAGCGCACGTAAACAGGGATGACATCGGAGAGCGAATAGGCTGGTCCGGGATTGCGGCGGTCAAGAACGGACGGATCGTTCGCGATGTGCCGCCCGATTACCTGTTTCGCCCCGGCCCGCGCCTGGTCGCGGCGGTGAAGATGGTTGCCGAAAGGCTGAAAGGCGTTTGTTCATCGAGTGGTTCCGAGTAGGTGCGCCTGTTCACCTGGCGCGCAACTGTGGAACCACAGATTACACAGATTGCACAGATTCTCGATGATGCGGGAAAGAGGGCGTTGTCGAAATTGAAGCCTAGTCTGCGTTGACAACAATTGACGAAACACTAGTCCCAAACAACCTTGAGTGCTCTAGGAAGCGCATCCGCCCGCTCATCAACCTGGGTGAGCAGTCGTTGATCTGGAAACGCCTTCCTTTGAGCCCAATCTGTGGAATCTGTGAAATCTGTGGTTGCAGTTCAACGCTGACCGGTTACGAATAGGTTGTTGTCATGAGCAAGAATTCGGTCACGTATCTGCTGCTCGGCGGCCTGCTGGCGTGCGTCTGCGTGCTGGCGGTCTTCGTCGGCGCCGTGGACGTGCCGCTGCGTGACTTCATGGATTCGAGCATCATCCGACTGAGGATGGCGCGCATCCTGCTTGCGGTCGCTGCGGGTGCGGGCCTGTCCGTGGCCGGTGTGCTGTTCCAGGGCATCCTGCGGAACCCGCTTGCCGAGCCCTACGTACTGGGCGTGTCCTCGGGCGCCGGATTGGGGGCGACGGTGGCGATTCTCCTGGGCGCGGCCGCATACGGAAGCTGGACGCTCCCCGCCATGGCATTCGTGGGCGCGCTGTTGGCCGTCGTGATCGTGTACGCGCTCGGAAGCGTTGGGCGCGCCATGCCGGTCCACACTCTTCTCCTTGCCGGCATCGTGGTCGGCACGATTCTCAACAGCATCCTCATGTTCCTGGTCTCCTATCCCTGGAAGGACCAGCCCACGGACAGGCTGCACAATGTCGTCTGGTGGATGATGGGCAACCTGGAGATACTTGACAGCAGTCTCCTGCTGGCCGTCTGTATTATCGTCGCCTGTGCAACGTCGGTCGCGGTGCTGCTGGGATGGGTATTGAATGTCCTTGCGCTGGGGGAAGAACCGGCGGCGCATCTCGGGATCCGTGTCGAGCGCACGAAGAAGCTCTTCTTCGTGCTCGGCTCGCTGGTCACCGGCGCGATAGTCGCCGCGTGCGGGCTGATCGGCTTCGTCGGCCTGATAGTTCCGCACACGATGAGGATGATCGTCGGCCCGGATCATCGCAGGCTGTTGCCGGCCTCCGCGCTGGCCGGCGCGGTATTTCTTGTCGTGGCCGATGCGTTCGCGCGTTCGCTGCTGGCCACGGAAATACCGATTGGCGTGGTGACGGCGGTGGTCGGCGGCCCGTTCTTCCTCGTCCTGCTGCGGCGGCGCAGGCGTCCTCTTTGAAAGCGTGAGTGCGTGCGTGTGCAGATGAGTGAGAGATCTAGGGCGAACATACGCAAATGCGCTCGCACGCGCGTACGCACGCACGTTCTTCCCAGGCTCGATTCTCGGCAGGCTTGACTGCCCCCGGCGATTCCATGGATGCGATCGTTCTCGAATCTGTGACCTGCGGCTACGGACGCAGCGAGGTGCTCCGCGATGTCTCGCTTGCGGTGTCCGCGGGCGAGTTCGTCGGGCTCGTTGGCCCGAACGGGTGCGGAAAGACCACGCTCCTGCGCGCGGCGACGGGGATCATCCCGTGTACGCGCGGCCGGGTGCTCGTTAATGGGACCGATGTCCGCGCCCTGAGCTCCCGCGAGCTCGCGCGCAGGATCGCGGTCGTCTCGCAGGAGGTCCAGATGGACCTGGCGTTCTCCGTGGAAGAGGTGGCCATGATGGGCCGCACACCGCACCTGACGCTCGCAGGGCGGCGGAACGCGCACGACGCGGAGGTTGTCGCCCGCGCACTGGACCTGGTGGATGTGAAGCATCTCGCCGATAGGCCCGTCAGGGAGCTGAGCCTCGGCGAGCGCCAGCGGGTGTTCATAGCCATGGCGCTCGCTCAGGAGGCCGGGCTGTTCCTTCTCGATGAACCGACGACGCACCTCGACATAGGACACCAGGTCTCGGCGCTTGACATCTTTCGAAAGCTGAACCGCGAGCGCGAGATGACCGTGGTTGCGGTCCTGCACGACCTGAACCTCGCGTCGATGTACTGCGACCGTGTCGTTCTCCTCAGCGAGGGACGGATCCGCGCTGCCGGGACTCCGCATGAGGTGCTGACCTACCAGAACATCGAGGCCGTGTACAAGACAGTGGTTGTCGTTCGTGAAGAGCCCGTCACCGGAAGGCCGCACGTCTTTCTAGTCCCGAAGGATCGCTGGACGCCCCGTGCTCCGGCGTAGGCGGCTGCGCTATGGAGTGCGCCGGCAGAGCGGAGCGGCGACGGCGCCTTTTCTTCCGTGGCAGACGCGCGATGCGAAAGCCGAAGCGGTGTCGCGCTTCGCTTGCCGCCGCACAGTAGAGTCTCGACTGCCTCCGGGCGCCTCCCAACGTTTGACATTTGACAAAGTGTCGTGTAGAATCGGGCGCCATGGTTCGAAAAAAAGCGCTGATGGTCACGCACTCGTACTATCCCCGCGATCCGCGTGTCCGGCGGGAAGCGGAAGCGCTCGTCGCCGAAGGGTACGAGGTGGACGTGATATGCCTGCGCGACGAGGGCGAGCGGTGGCGTGACAAGGTGAACGGAGTGGGGATACATCGTCTGCCGGTGCGGCGCCATCGCCGCAGCGGCGCGATAGTCTATGCGCTCGAATACGCGGCGTTCTTCGTCATGGCATGCGCGTGTGTCGCGCTCCTCTTCGCGGCGCGCGGGTACCGGCTCTATCAGACTCATACCATCCCCGACTTCCTCGTCTTCTCGACGATCCTGCCGCGCATCCTCGGCGCGCCGGTCGTGCTCGACATGCACGAGGTGATGCCGGAGTTCTTTGCGGCGAAGTTCGGCCTGGGCGCAAGGCATCCGCTGGTCATGGCCCTCGAGTTTCTGGAGCGGATCAGCACCCGGTTCGCGTCGGCGGTGCTGACCGTGAGCGACCCGATCAGGGACATCCTGCAGCGCCGTGGGACGCCGGCCCGGAAGGTGACCGTCGTGATGAACAGCGCGGATGACCGGATCTTCGGCGGTACTCGTGCGGAGACGCGCAAGGCGCAGGGCGATACCGGAGCGCTCCGGCTGGCATATCACGGGATGCTGAGCGAGCTCTACGATCTGGAGCCGGTCATCCGCGCGATCGCCGGACTGCGCGCGAAGGGCGTCGGCGGCGTGGAATTTCACATACTCGGCGGAGGCGCGATGCGCGAGAGATACCTGAGCCTCGCGCGGGAGTTGGGTCTGGCGGCGGAAGTGGTGTTTCACGACGAAGTCGCGGTC
>JAVHLO010000144.1 GCA_031082105.1 Planctomycetota bacterium | reverse complement strand
GGCGACGGCCGCCACGCTGTTCGACCCCGAGAGCCCGGACCTGGGCGACCTCCGGCTTCGCTGTGTGAACCACCCGGACCTTCTGGCCGCCGTCGCCGCCGCCTTCGGAGATGCCGGCCCGGACGACAAGGAACCATACTTCCGGAATGCCGCGAGCGATGCGGGAATCGCAGGAAAGCCCGCGCATCGCGTCGCATTCGTCGACATCAACGGCGACGGCTGGCTCGATGCCGTCCTCGACAAGCAGTGGGTCTTCATTAACGTTCCCGGCAAGGGTGGTGCGCGTCTGTTCGAGGACTTCACCGGGAAGTCGGGCATGAACATCAAGTCGCCGGATGGAAAGAAGGACCGTATCGCGGATATCGTCCTGTTTGCCGATTTCGACAACGACGGCGACAAGGACCTGTACTCCGGCAAATACTGTGATTTTCAGAAGCCGAAGAAGCATCCGGACAAGAACGAGCCGCTGCGCGACGACAAGGGCAATGTCGTTATGGAAGTCCCGGACGACGGGTTGAGAGGTGAGATATTCCTGAACGACGGATCCGGGCGTTTCACGGTCAAAGAGAATTCGAGCGTCGGCAGCGATCCCAGCACGGTCTGCGCCGTCACGTGCCTGGACGTGGACAATGACGGTCTCCTTGACCTTTTCACGGGCAGCTTCTACATGGCGTACGGCTGGTCGCTCGAGTGCTACCCCGCGCGTCTGTACAAGGGGGCGGGCACCGGGTGCTTTCGAGACATCACGTACCAGTCACGGATCCACATGCAGCCCGAGCCGGGCCTGCGCACAAGCAACCGCCCGGTCTACGGGGCCGCCCATTGCGACTGGAACAATGACGGGCTGCAGGACATCCTCGTCTGCGCGTACGGCAGACAGTGGAATACGCTGTGGAAGAACAACGGCGACGGGACTTTCACCGAGGTCGGCGACGCCACGAGTTTCGACGGAGATGAGAATGAGGACGGCACGTACCCGCCCGAAGTCGGCAGACCCAAAGAAGACCCTTTCCGCTCGAACGGCAACACGTTCGATTGCCCTCCGGCCGATTTCGACAACGACGGCGATATGGATGTCTTTCTGGCTGAGATCACGCACTCGTGGGCGGGTCCTTCTTCAGACCTGTCCTGCCTGCTCGTGAACCAGGGCAAGGAAAAGGACTTCGCCTTCCTGCGCGATTCGAAACGCGGCATCACGCGCAAGCACGGAGACACGGTCAACTGGAACCAGGGCGACCTGCACGCCGGGTGGATCGACTTCGATAACGACGGGCTTCTCGACCTGTTGATCGCGTCGAGCGACTACCCGGACGGCCAGTACCTGAAGCTCTACCGGCAAAAGGAGGACCACAATTTCGAGGAGGTAACCGACAAGGCCGGGTTCAACTGGGAATGTCCCGCGTCGATATCCGTGGGCGACTACGACAGAGACGGCGCGGTCGATATTCTGGTCGGCAAGAGTTTCATGCGCCTTCCCGCCGAGAGGACGAAGGACAGGATCGCGGAGCCCGGCCTATTTCGGAACGTCGTCGGGACGCGGAACAACTGGCTCGCCGTGACGCTCACCGGAAATGGGAAAGGCGGCGCGAACCGGGACGCAATCGGCGCGCGAGTGTGGGTGACCACGGGCAAGCTCCGCCAGATGCGCGAAGTGCTCAGCAGCCTGGGCCATTGCGGACACCGGGATTCGCTGGTCCTCCATTTCGGTCTGGGCAAGGCCGAAAAAGTGGACTTAATCGAGGTCCAGTGGCCCAATGCGTCCCGGACGAAACAGACTTTCAAAGACGTGAAGATCAATCGGTACGTGAACATCGTGGAGGGCGCGAAAGACGTGAAGTACGAGGATGTGAAGTAGCGGACGCGGGAATGACAGTCGGACGCTCCTAATTCCCCTCTTCGACCGCGGTCTTCCACTTCTCGTAGTCCATGCCGTGGTTGGCGCCCGTGATCATGTTCAGGGCCTTTGCGGCCTTCTCGCGGACCGCCGCGTCCGTGTCCTTCAACTGCTCCAGCAGGTACGGGAGCGCGCGCTTGTCGCGCAGCCGGCCGAGCGCCTCCGCGAGCGCGGCCTTCACCTCGGGCGCCTGTTCCTTCTGCAGCGCGATGATGAGCGGGTCAACGGACTCACCGGACTTCAGAAACGACAGGGCGAGCGCCGCGTTCGCGCGGCCGTTCGGCTGCGAGGAACCCAACGCCGCCGCGATGTCGTCGATGGGCTTGATCGTTGCGGGCAGCGAGCCGGCATTCTGTTCGATGGCGATCCTCGGGACCGCGTCGGAGAGCGCCTGCGCGGCGGCGCGACCGACATCGGAGTCTCCGTCCGCCAGCGCCTCGACAAGGGGCGTCATAATCGAGACCAGGACGGCCGGGTGAACATCTTTCTGATTGCAGACCTGACGCAGCTCGTAGATCGCCCTGAGCCTGTCCTCAACGTTCGCGCTCTTCAGCGCGTCGAAGGTCGCCTGGAGCGGCGCCTTCTTCGGCCGCCGGTTCCCGCTCTCGTCCCCCATTTCGTCGAGCATGTCCTGCATCTGCTGGTTGTACTGCGAGATCGCATCCGTCATGGCGGCCAGGTTCTGCTTCAGCGCGTCGTCGTGCGCCGAGTACGGTGAGATCATCGAGTACGCGTAGAGGTTGTCGAGCGCGATCTTCGCGTCGGTCCGGCACACGTCGTCGTTCAGGTGGATTCTCAGCAACGCCGAGAGCGCCCGCCGATCGGGCAGATACGCCAGGGCGCGCACGGCGTTCAGCCGCACCTCGTCAACAGGCGAATCCAGGACGCGCAGTATCGGCGGTACGCAATCAAGGTGCCCGGTTGCCGACGCGATGACGAGCAGGCGCACCGTCAACGTGCGGGCCGCGGGCGTGACATTCTCGAAGACCTTCGCCTTTGCGAGCATCCCGGCGACCGGCTCGACGGAGTCCGAGAGCGCAAGCGTGACGATCCGCTCCAGCCTGGCCGGTTCGAGCGGGGAAGCGGGGAATTCCTTGCCGGTTACTATCCCCTTGCCGGCGAGATGCGCGCACCGTTCGAGAAAGTCGAGTGCGACGTCCCTGACGGATTCATCCTCATCCGTCAGCCGGCCGATGATGAGCTCGACGGCGGATTCGAGTTCTTCCGGTTCGATCTCTTCCGTTTGCAGCAGCTTGTCCGCAAGCGCCTTGAGCGTGTTCGCCCGGACGGCCGGATTGCCGCTGGCGAGTTCGGTCTTGGCGAAGGTCAGGTAGCTCTTGCGCAAGAGCGCCGGTGCGATGAGTATTGCGAGTACGAGCACCACGACGGCTGCCAGTGCCGCGGCTGCCGTGACTCGGTTCTTTGCCATCTTCTTGCGGAGCCGGCGCATGAGACTGATGGGACGCGCTTTGACCGGCTCCCCCGCAAGGTATCGGCCGATGTCGGCGGCCAGTTCGCCTGCGCTGTCGTACCGCAGTTTCTTGTCCTTCTCCAGCGCTTTCATGACCACCGAGCTCAGGTCGGTGTCGAGCGACTTGTTGACCCGCTCGGGCGGCATCACGTCGGAGTTCAGGATCTGCATCAGCGTATCGGTCAGCGTCGCGCCGTGGTGGGGCGGCATGCCCGTCAGCGCATCGTACATTATCGCCCCGAGCGCGAAGACATCCGTGCGCCCGTCGATCTCGTGGACCCTGCCGCCCGCCTGTTCGGGCGACATGTAGTCGGGCGTACCCATGATCTCGCCGGAGACCGAGAGGACACTCGCGCTGGAGATGTCCTTGGCCAGGCCGAAGTCGGTGATCTTGGGCTTGCCTTCTCCGTCGATGAGGATGTTCGCGGGCTTCAGGTCGCGATGGATGATCCCGTTCTTGTTCGCATAGTCGACGGCCTCGGCGACGTCACGGACAAGGGGGAGTATCACCTGGGGCGCGAGCCTGCCTGTGTCCATCATCTTCTCGAGGGAGATCCCGTCGATGAAGTCCATCGTGAAGAACGGCTTCCCTTCGGATTCGCCGACCTCGTGGATGGTGACGATATTCGGGTGTTTGAGCCTGGCGGCGGATCTCGCTTCGCGCTGGAAGCGCTTGACCATCTCCGGCGAGGAGAGCGCGCCGGGGAGCAGCATCTTGATGGCGACCCAGCGATCGAGCTTCTCCTGGCGGCCCTTGTAGATGACACCCATTGCGCCGCGCCCGATCTCGGAATCGATCATGTAGCGTCCGAGCCGGACGGGGATCTCCGTGGGGATATGCGACTCGCCGAGCCCGCGGTCGGCGAGTTCGAGTTCGGACGTCGGGGGCAGGGGAGCCGGCTCTGCGGCGGGTCTGCGCGTCTTCGCGGCCGGCGGGCGCGACCCGGTCTGCGGAACGCGCGGCCCGCCCTGCGTCAGATCGATGAGCGTCGCCTCCGTGTCGTCCAGGGTCAGGGGCTGACCGCATTTTTTGCAGCGGTAGACCTTGCCGGGCTGGTAGTTTGCCAGCTTGTAGCGCAGCTTGCAGGTGGCGCAGAATATCTCGGTCACGGGCCGTGTCCCTCGGGAAATTGGTCGCCCCTGGCTACTTCTTTCCGAATAGCGTCTGCAAAGAGCGTCGGTAAGCCGCGGGGAGAGAACACGGAGTCCACGGATTTCACGGATTTGCATGGGACGGAGGGTCCGTGCAATCCGTGAAATCCGTGGATCCGTGTTTCGCTCGCGCCGAACGACCGTTGCATCGCGGATTCGGAGGAAATTGTAGAGGATAGTCCAGTGGTTCGTGACAATTCAAATTCCGTGTAGCCGGACGCCCACCGCTCCCTTACGGTCGCGGCACTGATTCCTCAATTACAGATGTCACGGACCACTAGCCTCGAATCGATCTCGGCAACACCATCTGGTGCAGCGGACAGAACGCGCGCGGATTCTGGTAGCAGGCGCGCGCGAAGGCGACAAAGTACTCGCGCAGCCGCGGAAGCGGGATGATCTCGTCCACGTAGCCACGCTTTGCGCAGTACGCAGGGCGGGAAGTGTCGACGTACTTCTTCGTAAGCTTGTTCATCTGGTCGATGACCGGATCGAGCGGCTTGCCGCTGTCCTTCTCCTTGACGAGTCGTCTCGCGAACGACGCGACTGCGGCGGTCTCGCCGTGCATCACGTAGATCTCGGTGGTCGGTGTGCCGAGCGTGAACGCGTTGTTCCGCGTTGCCTGCGGTCCGCCCATGATGTAGTGCGCGGCGGCGGTGCCTTTGCGGAGGACGACCGTGGCCATCGGCAGGCCGGAGTTCTCTATGGAGTAGATGAGCGCCTGGCCAAGACCGAGCAGCTCCGCCTTCTCCGCGATGTCGCCGACGTCGATGCCCGACGTGTCCTGGACCCACATCATCGGGATCTTGTCCCGTCCGCAGGCGGTCACGAGTTCGTTCATCTTTATCAGCCCCTCGCGGTAGAGCTTACCGCCGATGCCGGGGTAGTCCGCGTATTTCGGATAGCCGCGCCCGAGGAATCCCTGCCGGTTGGCGATGATGCCGACCAGGAATCCGTCGAGTTTCGCGAGCCCGCAGTAGACCTCCGGTCCGTAGTCGGGCCTGTATTCCGTGTGTTCGCTGTTGTCAATGATACGCGCGATGACCTGTTCGACATCGTAGGTCCGTTTCTGGTTGAACGGCACGATGTGGTTGAGTTCCTCGGGCGAGTGTTTCGGCGGGGCGGGTGTCGCAACCCTGAAGAAATCCGGGTTGTACATGGGCATGCCGGACATGCACTCGCGGACCGCCTTGAGCACGCCCTCCTCCGTGTCGAATACCTTTTTGAAGAATCCCGTGTGGTCGTGGTGGACTCCCGCGCCTCCGGGAGGTGCCTGCTTGAACTTGCGCGTGGCCTCGATGATCATATCTGCGCCTTCCTGGTCGAAGGACCCCTTCGGGGTCATGCCGCTGACAATCCCTGCGCCGCCGACCGCGATGTTCGCGTTCTTGTGGGCGAAGATCATCGTCGGGCTGATGCCGTGATACCCGCCGCCGGCCGGGTTCGTGCCGTAGACGCCGACGACTACCGGCAGCCCCTCCATCGCAAACTGCGCGTGTCTGAAGAAGGGGCGCCCGTGTCCCCGTCTGCCTGCGTAAACTTCTTCCTGTTGGGTCAGCTTCACGCCGCTGCAATTGAGCACCCAGACGAGCGGGATGTGAAGCCGGTCGGCGATATCCTGCGCCCTGAAGATGTTCTCCGCCTGGCCGGGGATCCAGGCGCCGGCGAGCACCTTGTTGTCGGAGGCGATGACGGACACGTACCTGCCCGCGATCTGCGCAAGGCCGTTGATGACGCCGGTCGAGCCTTCCTCGTTCGCGGCAGGATCGTAGAGGGTGTTCAAGGGCAGGAAGGTGCCGGGGTCGACGACCAGCTCGAGCCGCTCGTGCCCGGTCATTTCGCCGCGCTTGTGGAGCGTATCGGCCGGCAGGCCGGCGTTCTTCACCTTCTCCGATTCCGCGGCTACTCTCGCCTCCTCCGCCTTGATTTCGTCGACATTCTTACGCATCTCCTGGAGTTCGCGCTCGGTCAGCTCCCTGCCCATCGGTGACATCTTCTCGAAGTAGCTTCTCATCGGTGTTTCTCCGTACGCGAGGGACAAAGATAGAATTGGATTGAGTATAACCCAAGGTCCGCATGAAGTCAAGGGAATCCCTGCGATTTTCTTGACAACTCGCATTGCCGGATGTATCATGCAGCTTTCAATGGGTGGAATCTGTGATGACCGGGCCGCAATCCTGCCCCGATACATTTCAAGTTGAGTCTCGTTTCCTGATCGACAGAATTGATGCGACCGAAGCCGCAAACAATGGATCTTCTTTAAGGAGTTGTTCATGACGCAACGTGTAGCCATAGTCGGCATAGGGACTACGGGCTTCCGCGCGACAACGCCGGATGTCTCGTATCGCGAATTGACCTATGAGGCCGCGACGAAGGCATACCTGGACGCCGGAATCACACCCAGGGACGTCGACGCCTTCGTTGCCACCTCGGAGGACTTCTTCGAAGGGTACAGCATCGCGGACGAGTACTCGCCGGACCAGCTCGGCGCAGTGCTGAAACCGATTTACACGGTCTCCGGCGATTTCATCCAGTCGCTGGCCTCGTGTCACATGATGATCCTCTCGGGCGTCGCGAAGATCGCGGTGACACAGGGGATGTCCAAGGCGTCCAACATGCTGACGATCCCGGACATGGTGACCTTCGCGATGGACCCCATCTACAACCGCATGCTGAAGGAAAGCCCGCACGCGGTCGCCGGGCTCGAGATGTCCCGGTTCATGCACGAAGCGTCTGCTACCCGAGAGCAATGCGCGAAAGTCGTGCTGAAGAACAGGCGGAACGCCCTGGACAACCCGCTTGCGGCTCACGGGGCGAGCCTGGAGATGTCGCACGTCCTCGGGTCCGAGCCCGTTGCGCTGCCCCTGCGCAAGCTCGACATCGCGGCGCATTCCGACGGCGCAGTCGTGGTCGTCCTTGCTGAGGAAGAGACTGCAAAGCGGCTTTCGAAGAACCCGATCTGGCTGCGCGGCATCGGCTGGTGTTCGGACACACCGGGCCTCGAGACCCGGAACTGGGGCGAGGCCGTGTACGCGGGGATGGCCGCCGAGATGGCCTACAAGATGGCCGGCATCGGCTGTCCGTCCAGGGAGATCGAGTTCGCCGAACTGAACGACGAATACTCGTACAAGGAGCTCCAGCACATGGAAGCGCTCAAGCTGTGCAAGAAGGGCGAGGCGGGTCAGTTGGCCGAACTGGGCGCGACCGGATTGACCGGCACGCTGCCGGTCAATCCGTCCGGCGGGCTGCTCGGCGCCGGGAACCTCTTCGATCTGAACGGCGGGTTCGCCGTGCTCGAGGTCGTCCGGCAACTGCGCGGCGAATGCGGCAAGAACCAGTTGAAGAACGTCAAGACCGGCGTTGCGCAGAGCTGGCGCGGAGTGCCGACCACCACGGGTGCCGTTGCGGTTCTCAGCAACTACTAGCGCCCGTCTGTTTCCGAATGCACACTTTCTGAGTTAGGAGAACTCCGAATGAGAAGAGTTGCGATCATCGGCGCGGGCCTGACGAAGTTCGTCCGCTACGCGAAAGAGACGCCGAAGGAACTCGCATATGAGGCCGCCAAGATGGCTCTCGATTCATGCGAGATGAAGCTTTCGGATATCGAAAGCGTGGTGTGCGGCACTGCCCCCGACGCCTTCGACGGCCTCCACATGAAGGGAGAATACCTCGCCGACGGCTGCGGCGCGTTCCGGAAGCCGTACCAGCGCCACTATGTCGGCGGCGGGACGGGCGTTATGTCTCCTATCCACGGCTGGTTCCACGTCGCGTCGGGCATGTTCGACACATGCCTCGTCGTTGCGGAAGAGAAGATGTCGAGCGCCTATCCCCACCCGGCAGGCGCGTTCTTGACCATCTTCGATCACACAACTGAACAGCCGCTCTTCCCGACCCTCCTCTGGATATTCG
>JAVHLO010000143.1 GCA_031082105.1 Planctomycetota bacterium | reverse complement strand
GCAGCAAAACCCCCGCCATGGGCGGGGTAGAAATTCCACGAATGCGGGCTGGAAATGGCACGACTTCAGCCAGGAGTCTACCTGATAAAATCCATGTAAACCGCCAACAGCAGGGCGAGCGCGGAGAGGGCAAAGATGATGAAGTAGTTGACCGTTTCCTTCTTCGAGCTGAGCGCGCACAGGATAGCGCTGACGGCCGTGTAGTCCTCGCCGGACAACTGCGTCTTGCTTCTGATCTTCTCGACGAGGTTCATCTCGCCGATGACCTTCGACCTGACCCGGCCCACCCTGTATTTGTAGACGAAGAAGAGGAAGAACCCGGCGACACCGACATACCACGCGATCTGCGCGTAGGCCGCGTCCACGTGGATCAGCAGCGTGACGACACGGAGCGCTATCGTGGCGATGATCCCGATGATGAAGAAGAACCACGAGTAGAAGGAATCCTGGCACCTTCTGTACTCGACGCAGGACTTGCACAGTTGAGTGTCCATCGGTTTTGCATCCGTGTCCAAAAGAACCGCTTAGAGCTTCGATGCCTCCAGCCACAAGAGAAACGCGACGATCGCCGAGCAAAGGGGAACGATCACAAACCACGGATTGATTTTCAGCAACTGCGGAATCGTCACGTCGCCGAAGTCGCCCTTCGAGAGCACCCGAACTTGAAGGCCCGGGTACAGCGAAGCGAATACCCCTGCGCCCAGGACGATGCCGATCAACCCGCCCGCGAGTGCGTCTAGGTTTCCCTGGCCGATTGCGGCAGCAAGAGTGCCGGGACAATACCCCAGGAGCGCGAATCCCACGCCGAAAATCAGCCCGCCGATCGCCGACGCCCCCCACGAGCCGTGCTTCGGGTGCAGTCGGGCAAGACCCAGGCCCTTGAGCGCGTAGACGCCGATCATGCCGGTGACGACCGCGCTGAGCATGACCTTGAGCACGGTGAAATCCTTGAGCAGCAACTGTCCGACAACCACCTCGTATCGGGCCACGCCCGCCTTCTGAAGGAGGAATCCGAAGGCGATTCCCATCACGAAGCCGAGCGCGAGTCGCGCCTTTCGGGATTGAAAATGGATGGTCATGCCCACAACCCGTCCTACCCGGAAAATGCGGAGAAGAACAACGTAGCAGTCAGCACGCCGGCGACGAAGAAGCAAACTACCGCGAGCCAACTGCTTGCGGCAAGCTGGAGCGTGCCGCTTATCCCGTGCCCGCTGGTGCACCCGTTCGCCCACCGCGCGCCGAAACCGAGTATCGCGCCGCCCGCCAGCGCAACCGCTATCCGCAAAGGCGCGGACGGGCCGGCGTGCAGAGCCCAGAACTCCGGAACCACGACCCAGACGAAGGCGCCCGAGAGCCCGGCTGAAATTGCAGCGCCCGCTGCGATCCCCACTACGAACATCCATTCCCATTCAATCGCGGGAACGAACTTACGGTAGTAGGGTTTCTCGTAGACCTTCTTCCCGCGAAAGAGGCGTTCGATCATGCCGCTCGTCCTGGCGTAGGCGGTGGAGCACCCGAGCGGTGTGTCCAGCAGCACGAACGCAAGCCAGCTCAACACGCCGATGCCTGCGCCGACGGCGTAGGGCGACCATTCTTTCATTTCGAGCCAGCTCATGGCGACTTCCTCATCCGGGCGTCGTTCACTACGGGCTTGTCATCGAGCTGTTTGCGTCCCGGCCGCGGCAGGTGTCGCGGCCCGGCAAGCACGTTGGCAGTCACGCCATCCTCGACATAGCGGGCATGTGCGGGGCGGCGCACATCGGGCACTCGCCGGCGTAACCTGCCGCAGCGTAGCCGGTCATTCCGCCTGCGATGTTGACAACGTCTTCGAATCCGCGCTGTTTGAGCAGGCTGGCAGCGAGGCTTGATCGGTGTCCCGTGCTGCAGACGACGGCGATCGTCTTCTTCCTGTCAAGTGCGCGGTACTTTGTCCTGAGATCCGGCGCCGGGACGTTAATCGCGCCCTTGATGTGCCGGGCCTCGAATTCGCCGCGCGCGCGCACATCACACACGATAACCGGCCGCGTTCCGTTGATCAAACGATGGAACTCGTCGGTCGAGAGCTGCGGGACGTGCGCGGTCGGCAGTCCTTCCTTCGCCCATGCAAACGTCCCGCCGTCCAGATACCCCGCAACCCGGTCGAGACCGACGCGCCGGAGCATCTGGGAGGCCTCCGCGGCCTCTTCATCCGTGTTGGAGACGAGCAGGATGTCCTTGCCTGGAGGCAGTACCCAGCCCGCGAAGGTCGCAAAATTGCCGCCGGAGTCGATATTGTACGAACCGGGCACGTGTTGACCTCCGAACGCGTCGTACTGCCTGATGTCGAGCGCGACCGTGCCTTTGCGTCTCAGTCTCGCGCCGAACTGGGCCGGACTCAGCGGCGCGGGCCCGGGCAGCGTGTGCGTCAGGGTCGGCCCCTTCCTGTTGATGGTGCTGCACCTGCCGAAATGGTCAGGCGCCGCGGGCATGTTCGTGGTGAGCGACCGGATGAACGTGGTCCTGTCACTGATGGCGAGCGCGGCGTTGAAACGCCGCTCGTATCCGATCGTCGAAGTCCGCTTCGCCCCTAGTGCGCGTCCGCACAGCGACCCGGCGCCGTGCGCGGGATACACCTCGCAGAAGTCGGGCAGCTTCATCAGCTTCGCGTGCAGGCTGTGAAAGAGCTTCTCGGCCAGCTCCTCGGCGCGACCGGGGAAGAGGTCGGGCCTGCCGACATCACCGACGAACAACGTGTCGCCGCAGAAGACGGCGACCGGTTCTTTGCCACGCCCTTCGTCCGTCACGACGTAGGAGACATGCTCCGGCGTGTGGCCCGGCGTCTCGACCACGGAGATCGTCATGTCTTCGACTCGTATCCTGTCGCCTTCGGAGACGCCGACATGTCTGAACGCGCATCGGGCCGACTTCGGCGCGAAGATGCGCGCGCCGGTCTCTTCCTCGAGATCGAGATGACCGGACACGAAGTCGGCGTGAAGATGGGTTTCGAGGATGTGGGTGATCCGCATCCCCATCTCCTCCGCCGCGTCGATGTAGATTTGCACATCGCGCTGCGGATCCACAATAGCGCACGTGTCCCCACCTCCAAGAAGATAGGAGCTGTGGGCGATGCCTCTCACAAAGAACTGTTGGACGAACATGGCCTCAGTGTCTCCAAATGTGCGTACAGATCGGAACAGCATCCGACCGCTCATGCGCACCGAACAGGGGAGGGGCATGGCGGTTGCGCCGGCGTTCACACGCGCTTACAGCAATCGATACGGCAGCGCCCGCTTCGTCCACTCGCTGGCGGGATACTCGGCCGCAAGGCGTTCGTAGGCCTGCTTGAGTCTGCCCGGATCGTGTCCGGCCTTGTAACCGGCCACGCCCAACGTGAACAACGCTTCCGGTGCGGAACCGCTCTTCGGGAATCCGGCGACCAGGGAGGCAAGAACCGTTGCGGCCTCTTCGTGCCGGTCCAGATCAAAGTGCGTCTTTCCAATCCCGAGCATGAGCGACGAAACGAGCTCTTCGGGCGGCATGAAGCCCGTTGTGCGATGATGTTCCTTGCCGGCTTCATCGAGAGTTACCAGTGTAGGAGTCCATTTCACGTTGAACTGAGGAGCGAGCTTCTCGTCGTTCCATCGAACGCGCAGGGGGACAACGTTTCTTTGCACGAACTCGGCCACGGTCGGATCAGGATACGTTACAGCATCCATCTGCTTGCAGCCGATTCAACCGGGGTTGAAGAAGTCCAACAACACCGGCTTCCGTTCCCGTCGTGCCCGAGCGAGGGCATCCGCGAGATTCGTTTCCCACGAGATCGTAGTCGCCATGACGGTCTCCTTTCCAGAAGATGAGGAAGAGCGTTCCTCCAACAGTGAATCCCGGCGATCAGCCGCGGTCGGCGATCATCGTGCCCATGATACCCGCGTCGCCGCTGATGTTCACGGCGCCGGACTTCGAGAATCTGTTCAGGAACGTCACGCCGAACTGTGATGCGGAGAACGCGAGCACGTACTTGTACTCCTCCCAGGAGATTCTTCCTTCTCGCGCCACCGGGCACAGTACCACGGGCGGCGGCACGAAGACCTGCACCACGCACGAAGAAGGTTCCGCAAGGGCTTCCGCAATCGCCAGATCCCATTCGGCGGTGGAGTGGGACGGGCCGAACAACACTCCCTTGCCGCCGTAGCCCGTGTTTGGCTTGAGTAAGAGCGTCCGGCGATTTGCCCGAATGTACTCAATGAGTCCCACATCGCCGCCGTCAGGCGCGTCTGTCCGAACGTCACGCACAACACGCGTCCAAATGACATGCCGCCGAAACAGGTCACGCTGCTCGGTCGTGAAGAATCGTCTGTATCGCTCTGAAGTGAAGAGCTCGAGAATGGCCTTGTGGTCAAGGTCCCCGGCAATCCCGGACACGACCTGATTGCTCAAGAACGCCGCGCGCAGGCCGGTCATGTCGTCCCCGGTCTTCTCGCCTTCCAGCAGGTCGGAAACGGTCGTGTCTCTGTAGACGACATCGACAATGCCGTTGCCGCACACGATTTCCTCGCCGCTCTGCCGCAATTCCGGCGGCTCGCAAGCGCAGATTCTGTAGTTACGCTCCTTGAATATGCCGACCGTCTTTGACAATTCATCAGGGCCGAGTTTTTCACTGTCGAAGGAGATCATGCCCACGCTGGCCGCCGATCGGTTGATCAAGCCGGCGTGAGCAATCGCCTGCTTGATGAGCAAGTCAATGAACTCATGGGCCGGCTTGAATCCGGTCTTCGGAAAGCGGTCGATCAGGGTTCGGTTGAGACACTCCCAGATGATCTTGTCCGCCGCGCCGGCATAGTAGCATGCTCCCAGGCCGCTCAGGTTCATCTCTACTATTCGCAGCGACTCCTTCCAATTCTTCGCAGAGACATCGCATACGGAATCCGCGCGGCCGAAGAACGTCTGAGGGTGGAGATGACCGGCCGCGAGCGAACTTTCCATGAGACTCTCGATCTCCGGCTCCACGGGCAGGAGTTCCCTGACCGAGAGATCCTGTCGTCGGATGGAGAATATCATCTTGGCCGCGCGCTCCATCTCAAGGTAGACTCGGCCAACGTAGTCGGCCTGCTCGGCCGAAATGATCATGGGCCGCAAATTGAGTCTGATCAGCCGCCGCGCATTGAGTTTCGGATAGAAGAACAGGCCTGCTTCCTCTGACCGAAGGCGCACGGTTTCGGCCAGCTCGATGAGTTGCGATTCGGGAATGTCGCGAAGCAGGTTGCCTGTTTCGTCACAGAGCGTTGCCATGGTCACTCCCACCTCCGCGAGAGAGCAGGATCCGGATTGCGTGTTGCCTGCCCGGCATCGATCTCACTTCCAGACTGACACCGTGCCGTGGAGCGTCGCGTTTGTCGTCCATTCCTGGTTTCAGGCAACACCGTATCATATCTTGCTTCCGAGCATGCTGTCAAGTCCTTCTTGCTCAAAGACAGGCGCCCAAAGCGCTCTCGCACTGTGCGCCGGACGGCGGGGCGAGCCACGCACCATGTATGATTGCTGCCGACGCACCGCGTCGCGCCGACCTTGACCGCGGCGGCTTCTTCTGGCATACTGTGGAACAAGACGGTGTTCCTTCGACGAGGCCGTGTTGCCACGGAGGCACTGAGACACAGTTGGGATCACCGGCGTGTTGACGCCGTTCTCGGCAGGATTCACCGTGCCTCTGTGTCTCCGTGGCGATCCTGACGGCGGCTGTGGTGGTTCTTCTTTGGAGATGCTGCGATGAAGAGATTGTCGGCCTGGTCGGTTCTTGTTTTCATCGTCGTTGCCGGCTGCAGAGGGGCCGGGGGCGTGGCGCGACCGCCCGTGCGTGAACTGGATATTCAGGCGCTCCTTTCGGATTCGAGGGGGCAGCGCGTCACGGTCCCGCTCGGCACGTACGTGTTCAAGCAGGGGCTTGTGTTCGAGTGCGACGACACGACCCTCTGGTGCGAGCCGGGGACGTGGATCCTGGTGGAGGATGTGAACGCCAGCGTCTTGAGCATCCACGAGGTGAAGAACGCGCGGATCGAGAACGCGCACCTCTCGCACGTCAAGCCGCTTGAGGAATACGAGTGTCACGGCCCGGTGGTCGACATAGGCAACGCCGAGGGGGTGGTCCTCTTCAACTGCGAGCTTGCGGGCTGCGGCGCGGTGGGCGTGCGCGCGGTGGGGGTGAAAGACCTGACGGTCCAGAACTGTCTGATTCGCGACAACACGTTCAACGCGTTCTACTTCGACACGTGCGAGCAGGTGAGCCTCATCGCGAACGTGATCGAGGACAACGCCAACCTGTTCCAGATGTACCGGGTCACCGACATCCAGTCGAGCGACAACCTGATCAGGAACAACGGCGGCTACTGGCGGGAGAAGGACCCGGAGCCGGGGATGAAGACGAAGTAGCGCGGACCTGCCGTCATGTCTTCCTGTCGTCGAGCTCGCGCAACACCCGCCGGCTTCGCCGCCACTTCCATTCCTCGACTGCCGAGAACATGCAGGGCACGATAAAGAGGGTGATCAAGGAAATCGCCATGCCGCCGACCGACGGGATGGCCATCGGCTTCATGACATCCGCGCCGCGCCCGGTCGCCCAGAAGATCGGCATCAGACCGATGACGGTCGTCGCGATGGTCATCAGACACGGACGGATGCGCTTGAGTCCCGCTTCGATTACAGCTTCACGAATCTCGCGCACAGAGGCGAAAGTTCGATCCCTAAACACACCTTCCAGGTAGGTGCCCATCACCACGCCGTCGTCATCGACTACGCCGAAAAGCACCAGGAAGCCCACCCACACGGCGACCGACAGATTGACTCCCCAGAGGCCCAGCAAAATGAAACCGCCGGAAGCCGATACCAACACGCCGAAGAAGATGACCGGGGCGATCCACCAGCGGGTGAAGCCCAAGTACAGCATTACGAACATGATGCCGAGCGTGACCGGGACGAGAATCCGCATGCGGGACATTGCGCGGACCTGGTTCTCGAATTGTCCCGACCATTCCCAGTAGTATCCGGGAGGCAGGCGCAATCGCCCGTCCCTGACCGCCAGTTGCAGCAGAGCTTCGGCATCCTGGACCACCGAGACCTCGTCGCGGTCGCGGGTGTTCATGGTGACGTACCCGACGAGCAGTCCTCGCTCCCCCTTGATCTCCTGGGGACCGAGCACCGTTTTGACCGCCGCCAACTGCGCCAGCGGCACCTGTGCGCCTGACGAAGACGGGATGTTCGTCCGCTGAATGGCGGCAAGATCTTCGCGGAAATCCCGAGCCAGGCGAATGCGGATTGGATAGCGTTCCCGGCCTTCGACCGATTCCATGATGTTCATGCCGCCCAAGGCCGTCTCGATCACGTCCTGCACGTCCCTGATGTTGACTCCGTAGCGCGCCATGCGGTCGCGGTCGATCTCGATCTGGAGGTAGGGCTTGCCGACGATGCGGTCGGCCACGACGTCCGTGGCCCCGGGCACCTCGCGAAGAATCTGCTCCATCTGCAGGCCTATGCGCTCTATCTCGCGCAGGTCGCTGCCGTATATCTTGACGCCCATCATCGCACGGAAGCCCGTCTGAAGCATCACGAGCCGTGTCTGAATCGGCTGAAGCCACGTCGGCAGAACGCCGGGAATGGACGTCTTTTCCTGCAATTCGGAGAGAATCTCATCCTTGGTGATGCGGCGCGTCTCCGGCCACACCCACGTCAGCGGAGTCTTGATCCATCCGGGCCAACCGGAGAAGGCGCGGTCGACCTGAACCGTGCGCCACTCGCTTTCGGGCTTGAGGATGACGATAGTCTCGATCATTCCGATGGGGGCCGGATCGAGCGCCGAGTCCGCCCGGCCTAGCTTGCCAACCACACTCTCCACTTCAGGCACGCTGGCTATGGCCAGGTCCTGTTTGTTGTTGACCGCCACGACCTCGGAGAGCGCCGCCTGCGGCAAGAGCGACGGCATGTAGAGGAAGGAGCCCTCGTCCAGGGGCGGCATGAACTCGCGTCCGATTCCGGGAAGGATGCGGCCTTCGCTGACAACCGTCAGTCCGGTCAGGGTCTCGGTGTCGCGCTCGGCTTTGTCCTGCCGCCGCAACAACAGGCGGGATCGCTCAAGTCCCTGCCTGTCGCGGACGCGCTGCCAACGGAGCTGGCCGAGTTCCAGGAGCGGCCGGGGCACATCCGCGTCAGGAGCTGCATGCATCATTCGCTTGAGATCGGGCGATGCCTGTTCGTGAGCGAACAGGTTCACGGCCCATTCCAGCGGATACAGGGTGCGCTGGACGCCCAGCCACACCGTCAATCCAATGAAAAGAACCACCAGGGGGGCGATCATGAACGTCTTTTTGTGGTTCAATACCCAGCGCAGCGCCGGGGCATAGCCCTTGGCAATGATGCGGGAGACGCGGTTGTCCTCCAGTGGCACAAACTTCTCGCGGGTCATGCGGACGACACAGAGGG
>JAVHLO010000142.1 GCA_031082105.1 Planctomycetota bacterium | reverse complement strand
CAACCCGCCGCCGCTCCCGCTCCTGCCCATGCCGCTGCACCCGCGCAAGTACAGAAGCCGGCCAGGCCAGTCTCCCGCGAGGACGCCATTCCCGAGAGCTGGCGGCTGGATCCCAACTACCGCGCAATGCTCTCCACCATGGCCATCTATGAACTCGACAAGGCCGGGACCGGCGCCGGGGTCATCGCGCACCCGTCATTGAAACTCCTCCTGCGCCAGCGGGCATTCCAGCCGTTGTTCCAGCAGAAGGGGTTCTCGGAGGTGATGCTCAGGCCGGAGTTCAAGGGGTTCCTCGACCGGCTCGGATCACGCATGAAGCTCGCCAAGGTCATGCGCGTGATCAGGGCCGTGATCTGGTGGCTTGGGTTCGTCGGGCTGGGAGTGCTTGTCTACTTCAAGACCGAATCGCTGCCGTTGATGACGAAGCTGTCGGAACTACTCCGCAAGCTGCCGGCGGGAAAACTCAAGGAGAACGTCTTCGTGTGGTTCCCGCGGAGCGTGTGGTTCGGCGTCGCGATCCTCGTGCTGTGGATCCTGCTGTGGCTCCTCTTCATGCCGTTCATGCGTGTGAAATACGGGTTCTGCCCGACCTGCGACCAGTTCGGGTTCCTGCGGGGCAACACTTGCGCCAAGTGCGGAAAGTCGCTGCGCGGGCCGGGGTAGCCGTACTCTATGCAGGAAACGTCAAACGGAATCTGACGTTTTCTTGTCGAGCCGGAGGAGAAATCTCAATGACCAAATCCCAAATCCCAATACGGCCCCAAAATCCAAATCCCAACACCCGCCGACAATAGAGATTGGGATTTGGGGCTTGGGATTTTGTTGGGATTTGGTCGTTGGAATTTGGGATTTCTTCGGAGGTTTCCTCTGAGCCTCTTGGGGGTCGGGCAACGCCCGCTGCCCGTACTCTACCGCCAAAAGGTCAAACAAAATCCGACATGTTTTCGAATACGGAGTTGGCCACGAAAAGCCACAAAAAGCGCAAAACGAGGCTTGGTCCTCGGATCCCCGCGTAGTCCCTCACCTTCCCTTCCACACCGGGTCGAAGCTCTTGCCGTCCTGCGTCAGCCTGTGCGCGCTGCCGGTCTGCAGGTCGAGCACGAAGATGTCCACCGGCAGAAGCTCCATTCCGGCGAGTTCGCGGTACTGGGCGACCGCCCATGACTCGCCAGCGTCACGCAAGGTCCCGCTGAACACCACGTAGCGGCCGTCCGGCGAGAAATCGAGGCAGACGATCGCGCGCGTCTCGGACGGGGCGTACGGCCTGATCGCGCCGGGGATGGCGTGCTGCTTCTGCGCGCCGGTCCGGATGTCCGTCGTCACGATCGTGTAGGCGGTGCCGCCGAAGACGTCCTGTCCGGCCACGCTCGTGCTGCCGAAGAAGGCGAGTTGCGCGCCGTCGGGCGAGAACGCAAGGCCGGAGTAGTCGAGGATGGTGAGTTCGGACTTCAGTTCGCGCGCCTGCTTGCCGGTGATGGCGTCGCAGACGGAGATCTTGCCACGCTCGTCGGCGTAGACGAGGATGTCCTCCGTGGGCGAGAAGACCGGGCCGAGCGCGCGTTCGTCGATCATGACGTTCGGCAGTTCGGGATCGTTGTAGTAGATGGCGTGCGCCTTCTGCGTCTCGGTGTTGAAGGCGACCACCGTGAACCACGTCCCGATCGCGCTGCGCGAGTACTCGTACGAGCCCGACCAGTTGACCACGTCCATGCGCCCACAGTACTGGTATGACTTCAGGCGCGTTGCGACGAGCTTCCCATCGCGCGAGACGGACGGGTGCTCGACGTACGCCTCATTCTTGGGGTCGCGCACCTGGATGGTGAAGCCCTTTCCACCGGCCTGCTGGCCGAACAGGTGGCACATGCGCGAGGCCGCAAGGACGGTCGTCTTGCCGTCGAGACTCATCGCGGGATGGGACATCTTGGTCGACGTCACCTTCTCATCCACGGTGACGTTGCCCGTGGACGGATCGAGTTTGCAGATTTCCAGTCCTTCCTTGATCTGGCGGAGGAAGAGTATCTGCCGGTTGCTGGAGACCGTACCGGTCTTCATGCCTGCGCCTGCCGCGGGTGTTGCGGCTGCCTTGTCGCCGCCGAACATCGGGACGACACACGCGGCGAGGAGTCCCTCCGCATTGAACGCCGCGTAGCGGTTCTTTGGCGCGTAGAAGGTGGCGAACAGCCCCATCTTCTGCTGTGGGTTCGCCGCGCACCACGCATGGGCCAGGTAGGGGACTCCGCCCGCGGTGAACGCCGCCTCGACCACCAGCAGCCCCGGCGCCTGGGGATGGGCCTGCTGTTGGGCCACTTTGATGTCCGGGTATGAGCTCTGTCGCAGGTTCTCGATCACGGCCTTGGCGAGGTCTTCGTTCGTCTTGACGTTTTCCTGGACCGCCAGCAGAAGCACGTCGAGCCCGGCCGTATCCGCCGCGCCCGGTTTCTCCGCCACGGTGATCCCGAGTTGATGCTCGCTGACCGTCCATCCGCGCGGGTAGCCGATCTTCACCGACTTGTCCTGCTTGCTCGTGTAGATATCGATCCCCTTGATCTGCGGCGCGGGGGTCGGGTCGACCTTGGCGGGCTGTTCCGCAGGTGGCCGGCTTCCCTGCCGGTTGAACTCCAGTGTCCCACCAAGATCCGCACCGGTCAACCAGAGCTTGTCGCCCGCGACCTTCAGGCCGTACTTGCCCGGCTGGCCGCCCAGTGTGACGTTGAGCTGGCCCGGCTCGACCGAGTACGTTCCCTTGTGGCCTGCGAAGACCATTGCCCCGTCGGCATTCAGCGCCATCTCTATCTTCTTGTCTTTCACGGTGGCTACCCACGTGCCGACGATGTCGGCGGTGGTCTGCGTGTACGCAGCCCCCGCGAACAGGGCGACGAGAGAGACCATCAGCAGTGAACCAGCAAGCGTTCTCATTCTACGATCCTCCTCGTGTTTGAAGTCGAGACTGTCCTCCGGCGTGAGACCGGTACACGTGATTCGCTACATTGCCGCAAGTATACCGAGATTTCCGATCGGAATCAAGGATCATGTTGGAGTGCGCCGGCGGAGGGAAGCGGCGACGGCGCTCTTGAACGTCGCAGAGGGGCGTTGTAAGAGCGCAAGCGGTGTCGCGCTGCGCTTGCCGCCGCACTCCAAAAGCCTGACCACCTGCCCCCGCCCTGCAGGAGAGCCGGTCACCGACGCCTGATGCGTACTGTTCCGACTTCGCCTTCCGTGGCGTCGATGGTGGAATCGACCGGCAGGAAGGACTGAACGACCCGCAGATTGGTCAAGAGGTGCGCCGTTATCCGCGACCGGAATGAAGTCTCGCCTTCTGCAAGGACGGCGGGGAGCACGATCTGATCGCCCATGAATTCGTCGATCACCGCATCGGACTGGATGTACGCCAGCGCTCCGTCGCACGCCTCGTCCGCTACCTTCTCAGCCCGCTTACCCTTGGCGCCCAGCGCGCAGAAGCAGCCCGCGGCATGCTCATACTGCGCGAGGACGAGCAGGAAAGTACCTGGAGCGTGTGCGGGCATCGGGAGGATTTCGGAATGAAGGGCGAATCCCGCCACGCGGCCCAGCCTTCCTTCCGCGCGCCGTTTCTGCCTCTCCGCGATCTCGAGCGGAAGCTGGCCTATGCCCGACACTATCCGCAACGTGCACGGTTTGCCGCGATCCAGCAGCTCGACTGCTCGAGGGCGGGCCGGCATCGGGCTGAAGACGCACTCGATCTCACCCCCGCCGCGCGGATAGAATCCGGCGGTGTTGAGCGAGAGTGCCGCGCGGAATCCCATCCGTTCGAGCATCGGCAGCCACTGCTGAACGAGATAATGGAACGACGGACTCCATTCGACATGCGTGCCTCCAGTCAGCGCGGCCCGGGCGGGCACGCGCGCGAGCGCCAGAGGGAAAAAGACTGTTTGCAGCAGGAGCGAGGTGGAGCCGGCCGTGCGGATATCGAAGCGGTAGCGTCTTTCCCGCTCGGCGTCTTCCTCATCGGTCTGCAACCCGCCAGCGTCGGCGCCTCCTCCCGTGGCAACTCCATTCCGTGAACAAGCAGCGTCGCCGGACGAAGAGCCGTCGCTGTGACTGGTCGGTGATCCCGCGAGAACGCCGGGCAGGAGTGTTCGTGGAGCGAACGACAGGCGCAGCGACCCTTCCGCCGCACCGGACACATCGGCGTCCGCGAGCCGCTGTGCCGCGCGCACGGCCTCGAGATGCTGCGGGCGGAGGCCGGGCTTCTCCCTGCCGGCACGGATCTTCTCGATGACGAATGGTCGGCCAGTGATAAGCGAGAGGGTCAGCGCCGTGCGGAGTATCTGTCCGCCGCCTTCGCCCTGTGAGCCGTCGATGAATATGGTTGCAGGTTGCATGTTGCAGGTTGCAGGTTGGAGGTTGCACCTGCAACCTGCAACTTCTACGCTGTCGCCGGCACCGCCGCCGGGGCATCCAGCAGCGCAGTGGCCTCTTCGACGAACCTGACGGAAATCTTACGCGACACGCCCGGTTCCTGCATCGTCACGCCGTAGATGATATTTGCCATCGCCATGGTGCGCTTGTTGTGGGTGATGAGCACGAACTGGGTCTTCTCCGCGAACTCCTTTACGAGGGCGGCGTAGCGATCGATATTCGATTCGTCGAGCGCCGCATCGGCCTCGTCGAGGATGCAGAACGGACATGGCTTGAGCATGAAAATGCCCATGACGAGCGCCACGGTGGTGAGCGATTTCTCGCCGCCGGAGAGCAGGCTGATGCTGGTCAGCTCCTTGCCGGGCGGCTTGGCCATGATTTCGATGCCGGAGTCGAGCGGGTCGACATTCTCTTCGAGCACGACATCGACCTTTCCTCCGCCGAAGAGCTTGCGGAAGACCGTGTTGAAGTTCTCGCGGATCGCGCCGAGTGTGGTCAGGAACATGTCACGGCATTCGCGGTTGATCTTGCGGATCAATTCCTCCAGTTGCGCCTTGGTCTTCACGAGGTCATCCTGCTGGGTCTTGAGGAATGAGGCGCGGAGTTCGACCTCTTTCAACTGGTCGACCGCGGAGAGGTTCACGTTTGGAATCGCTTCGAGCTTCCTCCGGATCTCCTCGATTTCGGCTTCGAGGACGGCCGGGTCGGGTTCAGGTTCGGGTTGCTGCGCGGGCGCGCCGGCGACCGGCTGCGGTTGTCCTGGCTGGACCGCGGGCAGTGCGGCGTCTGTCGGCGAGAAACAACCCCCTGAATCCCCCTGTGCCAAGGGTGACGCGGTTGGCGCTTCCGCGGAGGGGCCTGCGGCCGCGGCGGCGCGTCTTGCCTCTTCTTCAGCGGCGAGCTGTTCGAGCTCCACACCCAGCTCTTCGCGAACGCGTTCCTCCAGGCCTTCCAGCCGAAGCCTGTGTTCGTTGAAGTCCATGCGGGCCTGGTGCAGGCGTGACTCGCGGTCGGCGAGCGCGTTTTCCACGGTCTTCTCGGATTCGAGCGCAGACCTGAGCACCGCCGATTTCTCCCGGGACTCGGTCTTCAGTGCCGTGAGACGCTTGCCGAGCGATTCCGACTCGGACTTCAGCGATTCGACGGTGCTTGTCTTTCCTGCGATATCCGTCTGCGTCTCGGTCTGCTTGGCCTGAAGTTGTTCGATGGAGATCCGGGCCCTGTCGAGCCCCGTTCTTGCATCGGTGAGGTTGTCCTCGCACGACTTTCCTTCACGGTTGAGGAATGTCACGCGCTGTGTCGCTTCCGCAAGCCTGACGCGGAGCTCGTTCACCGTGCCTGCGGCCTCGGTTCTGCGTCTTTCGAGTTCGCGTTCCTTTGCGGCAAGGGCCTCAACCTCCTCTTCGACGGTGCGCTGGAGCATATCGAGTTCGCCGACCACCCGGACGATGGAGCTTTCCTTGTCGGTGAGCATCCCGGTCTGTGCGTCGATTTCGCCGACTTCGATCCGGATGACCTCGAGCTCGCTCTGGAGTGCGGTGCGGCGCTTTTCGGCCGACTCGACATCTTTCTTCTTCTGAACGCTCAGCATCGTGTTGTCGTAGACGGAGTGGCGGAACTCCTGCGCATTCGCCTCGGCGGCGGCGGTTTCCCTGCGGATGATATGTTCTTCGGTCTCGATCGCCTCGAGATTCGTGGCGTCGCGGTCGATCGTTGCGGCGAGTTCGCGGAGTTCGACCTTGCGCGAGAGTATGCTTGGCTGAGCGTTTGCGGAAGGGGCAGTGCAGAAGATGCCCGGACCCCATGCGCCTTCGCCGCGCGACGTGACGAGCCGGGCGATGCGTTCGCATCGATCCGGTGCGATCCCGTGCATTGCCGGAAGCCCGCGGACGATGAGGTCGGCCGCCTCGTCCCGGCCTTCGACCAGTCCGTAATCCGCCAGCAGGGACCGGAGGAGGGGCTGGAGCGGAGGCGCCACGCAGACGAAATCGACGAGCGGCGCCGGGCTGACACGGACCGGCGGGTCCTGCGTTTCGGCCGGGAAGGCATCGGCGGGAATCGCATTGCCGACGGTCAGCGGTTCGAACGGATTCGCGAGCGGGGCCGGCCCGGCTTCCGTGGCGGCCGGGAACGCGGAGAGATCCATGACGATGATGTCGCCGGCGCCTTCGGCCTCGGCAAGGCGAGCCACTGCGTCCGCGGCCTCCGTGTCCGAAGTGACGATCGCATGTGACATGTCGCCGAGGGCCCGGTCGACCGCCGGGACGCAGGCGGGTTCGACTTCCAGGAGTTCGGCCAGTAGGCCGAGTATTCTGTCGGCCGGCGCCGCGTCGGCGCGAGGCTGATCCTGTTGAGAGGCCGCCGCAACGTCACCATGGACTTGTGTCGGAGCACCCGCATCCACCGGTGCAGGAGATGCCCCGACTACTGTCGGGGCATGACAGGCCGGGGGACTGGTGAGCAGGGCCCGGGCCTTGCGCATGACCTCGCGGGAGGCGGCCTCGATCCCCTGCAGCTCCCGTTCGGAATCTTCCAGCGCTTCCTTGCGCGCGTTGGCCTTTCCGAGACTTTCGCGCGCGGCGGCGATTCGCGCGGCGAGTCTGCCGGAATGGGCGTTGAGCTCGGCGATTCGGCCGTCTTCATTGTTGAGGGCCGTCTTCGACTGGGCGATGGCGGAATCGAGGCCTGCCACCTCTTCCTGCAGCGAGCGCAGGCTTCCTTCCACCTCTGAGAGTTCCGAGCCGATCATGCCGGCCCTCGACTCGTTTCGTTCCTTTCGGCCGTAGAGGTTCTTGCGCTCGATCGAGATGGTCGTCAGCTCGTTCTGATAGCCCGCGCGCTTGCGGAGCACGTCGATTATCTCGGATTTCTTGCGTTCCGTCTCGTGGGCCACCTCGCGGCACGCGTCCGCGTACTGCGTGAGGAGGCGTTCCAGTTCGGCCACTTTGTCGGCGAGTTCACGGGACGACTTCTCCGCCTCGGCGAGCTCCACGCCGATCTCGCCCTGCCTGCGCTCGAGTTCGGCAATGCGGTTCCGTATCTCGTCCCTTTCCGCTTCCTTGGCGACAAGGGCGGCGGAAAGCTCTGCGAGCCGTTCGCGGGCGGCCTCGATTGCGCGTCCGGTCATCTCGAGCTCGTTGGTGATCGCGGTGCAGCCCGACTCGCAGGTGCGCACGGCTTCTTCTGCGAGCCGCACGGCCTCTTCAGCGATATCGAGGTCCTTCTTTGCCGTCGAGAGCTGTGTCGAGAACGATTCGCGCTCCTGCTCGAGTTTCGAGACGAGAGCGGACATGTCGGCTTTCTTGCGATGCAGATCGTGATATGCGCGCAGCGCGCGCTGTGCGCGCTTCTTCCGGAGTTCCGCAGTGAGCCGCTTGAATTTCTCGGCCTTGGTCGCCTGTATCTTGAGCGAGCGGATCTCGCTGTCAAGCTCCTTCGTGACGTCCATGATCCGCATCAGGTCCTGGGTCACGCGTTCGAGCTTGCTCTCGGACTCGCGTTTCTTCGCCCGGTACTTGCTTATTCCCGCGGCCTCATCGAAGAGCGAGCGTCTGTCTTTCGGGTTCGACTGGAGGATCGTGTCGATCCTTCCTTGTTCGATGACCGAGTAGAAATCGGTGCCCACGCCGGTATCCATGAAGAGTTCCTTGATGTCCTTGAGCCGGCAGGGCTGGCGGTTGAGGAGGTATTCGCTTTCGCCCGACTTGAAGAGACGGCGGGTGACGGTCACTTCCGCGTACTCGATCGGCAGGCGGCCGTCCTCATTGGAGAAGGTCAGCGAGACCTCTGCGCAGCCGGTGGGGGTCCGCGTCTCGGATCCGTTGAATATGACATCGAGGAGCTCGTCGCCGCGCAGCGATTTGGGGCTCATCTCGCCGAGCACCCACTTTACCGCGTCGACGATGTTGCTCTTTCCGCATCCGTTGGGGCCGACGAGCGCGGTTAACCCGGGGTCAAAAGCGAAGACCGTCTCGTCCGCGAATGATTTAAACCCCTGGAGTTCGAGTTTCCTGAGTTGCATCCGTTCAGCGCTCCAACATGCTGGTATTCGTCTGTTTCGGTGGAAGAAGCCGCAGACCGTGTGTGTCCGGCA
>JAVHLO010000141.1:4292-8496 GCA_031082105.1 Planctomycetota bacterium | reverse complement strand
GCAACTGGCGCAGGAGATGGAGAAGTTCGTGCACGCGGAAGAGAACGTGCAGGCGGTGAAACAGCAGGTCGCGGGGTAGCGAGAGATTCTGGATTGCGGATTGGCTGTCCTCCGTGTCTCTGTGGCTAGTTCGCCCGCGGCTCTGCCGCGGTGTTTGACCGGCGGACCGGCGAGCCGGTAAAGGTGGTCGCTCATGAACAACCTCGAACGATTCCCGGACTGGGCCGGATTCATGGCCGAGAAGTACAGGGGCGGGACTTGCGTCGAGTTCATCCTCTACGGCAGCGTCTTCGACCTCGTTCCGATCCGCAGAGAAGGCGCATCGACCGGATTCACCGCGCTCAAAGATTTTCTCACGCTCGAGATGTTCCCCCAACGCGACGCCATCATCTACTACGACATGAGCGCGGGGATCACCTTCCCGCACGCGAAGATGCTCGAGGATTTTCAGACGTTCGCGGCCGCGGTGGACGTCGTCACCGGCACGCGCTACGCCGGTTCGCTTCCGAAAGAGCCGTCAAAGGCGCTACTCCTGATCGACCGATACATCCGCGGGCGCATAGGCGACACGGAGACCAAGAAGAAGATCGCCGTCGTCATCGATTTCGCGCAGATGGTCGTCCCCGCCGGCGACATCAACTTCCTGTCGCCCGACGAATCCTCCGCGCTCATCACGCTCGTCAAGTGGGCGAGCGACCCCGCGTTCATGCGGTCCGATGTGACGGTCTGCCTCATCGCGGAAAACCTTGCCGACCTCAACCAGATGCTCGCGCAGAACCCGTACGTCACGAAGGTGCAGGTGTCGCTTCCGGAGGAGAAAGAGCGGCTCGAGTTCGTGCGCCGGATCATTGAGAACACGCAGTTCGCCGCGCTCTCCGACGTCACGCCGGAGGCGCTCGCCGTGAACACCGCGGGGCTCAGCCGCGTTAATACCCAGACAATGGTAAACGTCGCGCTGAAGAACGAAAAGCGAATCACGATGGACTACATCGCCGACAAGAAGAAAGAGCTCATCGAAAAGGAGTGCTTCGGTCTGCTCGAGTTCATGAAGCCGACCCTCACACTCGACATGGTATGCGGTCACGAGGCGGCTAAGAAATGGCTCCGGGACGATGCCCGCCTGCTGAAAGAGGGAAAGCTGGATGCGCTCCCGATGGGCTATCTCATCTGCGGCCCGATCGGCACCGGCAAGACGTTCCTCATAAAGTGCTACGCAGGCACGATCGGCATCCCGTGCGTGGTCCTCATGAACTTCCGGTCCAAGTGGCAGGGTGTCACCGAGGGAAACTGGGAGAAGATACTGACCGTGCTCCGCGCGACCGGGCCGGTCGGCGTCATAATCGACGAGGCCGACGCCGCCCTGGGCGACCGCGACACCGAGGGCGACAGCGGAACGCAGAGCCGGGTCTTCGCCCAGCTCGCCGGCCAGATGAGCGATACCCGATACCGCGGCAGGATACTCTGGTTTCTCCTGACATGCCGGCCTGATCTGCTGCCCGTCGACCTGAAACGGCAGGGCAGGGCCGAGGTCCACGTGCCGCTCTTTCATCCGGACGATGCCGGCGAGAAGCGCGCGCTGGTCAAGGCCATGGCAAAGAAGGTCGGCGCCTCGATCAACCAGCGCGAGATCTCGAAGCTGCCGCTCGACGCGAAACTGTCGGGCGCGGACATCGAGGGGATCCTCGTGCGCGCCCGGCGGAGAAGCCTGCTCGCCGGCGCGAAGACCGTTGAAAACGAGCATATCGAGGCCGAGATGGCGGATTTCCAGCCGCCCAACTACAAGGACGCGATAGAACTGCAGGAGCTTGTGGCGGTGGCCGAATGCACGAGCAAGGACTTCCTGCCCGAACGATATCGCACGATGGAGCCCGGTGTTGTGCTGCCGCGCATACGACAGCTCAAGGCGATGCTTGGTGAGGCCTGACAAAACAATGGCGCGTCGCGGAATGAAACTCACGGGCAAGGTCAAGCTCTACGGCTTGCACGACCTGCCGGTACGCCCCGCGCAGGGCAGGGTGCGGAAGTCGCTGTTTGACATATTGCGTGGGCAGGTATCCGGCGCGCGTGTGCTCGACCTATTCGCCGGCACGGGCAGCCTCGGAGTCGAGGCGCTTCTGCAGGGTGCCGCCAAGTGCGTGTTTGTGGATGTCGACCGCGATTGCGCCGCCGCGCTGAGGGAAAACCTCGTGCGCCTGCGGCTCGATACCCGCGCCGAGGTCATCCGACTCGATGCCCTGCGCGCCGTGCCCATCCTTTCAGGGCGCAGTGAGAGGTTCGACATCGCGTTCATCGCGCCGCCGTACGCCATGTTCGACAGCGCGCGCGGGTTCCGCGACTTTCACAGGCTGCTGGAGCTTCTGATCGGTGTGAAGGTGCTCGAGAGCACTGCAACGGTTGTCATTGAACACCGCTTGGGTCAGCTTGACATGCTTGATGTGCCCGGTTTGGCGCGGGCCGATAGGCACGAATACGGACAGACGCACGTGACTTTTCTTGCGCCGCATGGAGGAACCTAGAGGTGACTGAAGCCATAGAGAGAATCTCCGAGCTGATCCGCGAGAACGCCAGATTGAAACAGCGGGTGATGGAACTCGAGATGGAGACGGGCAACCTGAAAAGCTCGCTCGAGGCCCCGAAGACTGTGCAGCAGTCCTCGAAGGTGCTTGAGTTACTCAAGCAGAAGGACGCGACGTTGGAGCGCAACGCCACTGAGCTCGAAGAGAAGAACGTCAAACTGGAGGCCATGGTCGCCGAGTTGAAAGGCAAGAACGAGGAACTCCAGAACTGGCTCGCGGCCCAGCGCCTGTTCCGCGCAATATTCGACAGCGAGCCTTCGGCAATGATCGGCCTCGACAAGGATGCCCGCATCCTCCAGGTCAACACGTCTGCCATCAGACGGTTCGGAGAAGGCCTGAGATTCCTCATGTTCGAGCCTGTCGAGTCCCTGCCGACCACCGCGGTGGGCCGTATCCCCGTGGGCCAGATGGTCAGAGAAGTCCTGGCCGACGGAAAGCAGCGCGAGGCCGAGTTCGAAAAGTCGCCGGGCAGGAAGGAAAAGGTCGTCGTCTACGGGCTCGCAAGCGGACCGGATGTGCGCGGGGTCATCGTGCGGATCTAGACTATTTCTCATTTGACATTGCTCATTTGTCATTTCTCACTGGCCAATGACAAATGGGAACTGAAAAGTGACAACTGCCTTTGCCGGAGATAGGTGCCTATGACAAGGGGCGATATCATCATCAAGACAGAGGGGCTGACGAAGGATTTTACCGGCTTCTGGGGCAGGCGGATCAGCCGGGCCGTCGACAACCTTGACCTCGTGATATACTCCGGCGAGATCATGGGGCTGCTGGGACCGAACGGGTCCGGAAAAACTACGACCATGAAGCTCCTGCTCGGCCTCATCTTCCCGACTGCCGGGAGCGCGCTTGTCCTCGGACGGCACCCGCTGCACATCGCCACCAAGGAGCGGATCGGGTTTCTACCGGAGGAGTCGTATCTCTACCGGTTCCTGAACGCTGTCGAGACGATGGACTTCTACGGGAAGCTCTTCGGTATGCCCCGGAAACAGCGGGCAACCAGATCCGAAGAGCTGCTTCGCGCGGTCGGCCTCTGGGAGGTCAGACGCAGGCCGCTGAGGGAGTATTCAAAAGGGATGTTGAGACGCATCGGGCTGGCGCAGGCGCTCATCAACGATCCGGAGCTCGTGTTCCTCGACGAGCCGACCGCAGGCCTTGACCCGATCGTCGCCAGGCAGATGAAGGACATGATACTGGAACTGAAGAGGCGGGGGAAGACCGTGCTCATGTCCAGCCACCTGCTGGCCGACGTCGAGGACGTGTGCGACCGCATCTCCATTCTGCACGAGGGAAAGTTGCGAAAGGTGGGGTCCGTGCAGGAGCTGCTGATCGCAAAGGACACGTGGCAGGTCGACATTCGGAACCTGACCGACGAGGGCGTCAAGGCCGTTGAGGCCGTCGTGGCCAAGGAGGGGGCGACCGTGTCGAAGATCGGCCACCCGTCGCGGACGCTCGAGTCCTTGTTCCTGAAGACGATCGAAGAGAGCCGAAGCAATAAAGGTAGTAGTGAGTAGCGAGTATCGAGGAAAGGAAGAGAGAACCCGTTCCCTGCGTTTTCCTCGCTGCTACCACGGATTTTGGTTGTTGATCGAGCGATGAACCGGATTCTTGCAATAGCCTCTGTG
>JAVHLO010000141.1:0-4282 GCA_031082105.1 Planctomycetota bacterium | reverse complement strand
AGGAATCGGCGAGGAAGCGCGTCTTTCTCGTGCTCGCTTTCTTCGCCGTGGCGCTCCTTGTCTCTTCGCTCTTCCTGCCCGCCATGGACCTGGCCGCCCGCGTGAAGCTGGTTCAGGGCTGGGGGTTGAAGAGCATGGGCTTGTTCGGCGCGCTGATTGCGATCTTCCTGGCAGGCGCCTCGCTGCCCGAGGATATCGAAGACAGGAAGCTCTTCACCCTCCTCACGAAACCGATCGGCAGACTTGACGTGGTCCTGGGCAAGATCGTCGGTTTTGCGGTCGTGGAGGCCGTCTTCTATATCTTCATCGCGGCGATGTGCCTTGTGTATATCCGCGGAACGGTCGCGGTTTCCGCGGACCCGGGCAAGGAGAGCGTTCTCCAGTTTCGTGACCACAAGAGCGCGGACAGTTTCAGCTTCATGTCGGCCGAGGATGTGAAATCGTGGGGCGCCGGCAAGTTCAATTCCGAGAAACTCGCCGGGGCTCAACATGAGCTGACGGCCAGCGTGGGCGGGATGAGCAGCGAGTGCTTCCAGTGGCGGTTCACCGGGCTCCGCGAGCTGGCTGACGGAGAGGTCATCGAAGGGCAGATGACCCTCAAGGTGTCCACCGAGGGTCAGGGGAACTACGGCGGCGTCGTAGTCCGCTACGTGAATCCGATTACGAACATCGAGGACACGCGGCAGTTCCACGTTACGTACAACCGGCCGATCCGGCTCACGATCCCCGCGGAGCTGGTGCGGGACAGGGACGTGCTCGTCATCGGCGTGAGCCCGACCGACCCGGCCATGCAGATAGAGACCGGTCCCGCTGGCGTCTTCCTGTGGACGGCCCCCGGGTCGTTCGAGTGGAACTTCGCGAAATCCGTTGTGCTCCTCTTCCTCCAGGCCGTGCTGCTCATAGTGGCCACGGTGATGGGGTCGACGCTGCTGTCCGCGCCAGTCAACATGTTCTTCGGCTTCTTCGTCTTTGTGGCCGGCAGCCTCGTCGCATTCCTGAGGACTTCGATCAGCACCGTCGAGAGCACGATCGCCATGATCAATGCGAGGTCCGCGGACCCGTGCTTCCAGGAAGAGCTTCCGGTTTGGATGCTGCAATCGTCGAAGCAGATAACCGAGGTCATCATCAGGATCATTCCCGACTTGACTCGGTTCGACAGTGCCTCGTATATCATCAAGGATCTCAACATCCCCTTCGCGTTGATAACGGATGGCCTGGCGTACGGCCTTGTCTATACGGTAGCGTTTGTCGTGTTGTCGTGGCTCTTCATCCGATTGCGTGAGTTCACCTAGGATGAACCAGCAACAGATGCATTCGAAGAGATGGGTGCTTCTCCTGGCGGCGGTTGTCGTCGTGGGGTTGAGCGGCCTGTTGCAGGCATTCTGGATCGACAATCTGCCTGAGACGGGTGAGATGTTCGCCGCGAACCCGTTCGGGGTCATGCCGCACCCCGACATCATGGCGAACTACATCCTGACGAACCTGCTGGGCGGGTTCAAGGGGATCGCGATAAACATGCTGTGGATGCAGTTCCTCGAGCACAAGAACCGCGAAGAGTTCGTCGAGCTGCTGCCCGTTCTCGACCTCATCTCGAAGCTCCAGCCGAACCTGGAAGAGGTCTGGAAGCACCTGGCCTGGGAGAAGGCATACAATATCGCCAATCTCGCGCAGACGCCCGAGGAGAAGCTCAAGTGGGTGCTGGCCGGCCTGGACCACATAAGAGAGGGGTTCAGCAAGAACCCCAAGAGCTGGCGACTTGCCTGGCAAATCGGGTACTTCTATTTTCACCGCGTGCCCCAGGATCCGTTCATACTGGCCGCTGTGGAGGAGAAGGAGGGCAAGGACGTCTACGAGATCACGCTCGACTGGTTTCTCAAGGCGGAAGACGTGGCCGTCGCGCTGGACAAGGAGCGAGGCGACGATCCGTTGAAGTCCGGCGGGTACTTCACGAACTTCCAGCGGTGCCGCAACAACACCACGGGCTTCCTGATGGAGACGTATGCCCAGCATCTTGCGCGGCTGGTGAAGAGAGAGGAATATGACAGGGCGCTTGCGAGACTGCCGGACGCGATCAGGCTCTGTGACAAGCTCATCAGCGAGTCCGTCGGGGTGACCGATGTCCACATCGACAGGCGCGACAGCCTGATCGATACGATGCCCCTGTACGAGCTGGAGAAGCGGCGGGCCGTGGCTGCAGCCGCCGGCCGGCCCGAGGCTGAAGGAATGCGTTCGGAATTGGCCGAGGCGTATGTCACGCTGATCAGAAAATACCACAACATCAACCTGGAATACCTGGCTTTCCGATTGAAGTACATCTTTGTGCTGGCGCTCGAGAACACCTACGACCTCGTGCGGGCCGGGAAGGCTCAAGAAGCCGCGAACATCGCGGTGAAGCTCGCCGACAAGGCACGGTTCATCCTGCCGAGAGAGCACAGGGACTATTTCTTCTGGGATACGGCTGCCGGCGAACTGGCGGAATTCGGCAAGAGTGTCGTTCCCAAGGAGGCGCAGCTCGCGAAATGCGAGAGCGAACACGACGCGGCGGGCGCCAGGGCGGTCGCCACGGATCTCTTGCTCATTTACAACAGGTTGTTCGAAAAGACGACCTGGCAGGCCCCGCGTATCGTCAAGCACGTCGAAGAGTTGAAAGCGAAGTACGCTCGGTGAGGCCCACCGGAGGCTTCAAGGCATGCCACAGAGCTACAGAGGCACGGAGGGCGGATCACACCTTCGGGGCGACAACGCCGTGTCCGGCAACGGGCTCATTTGTCATTGATCACTGGACATTTGTCATGTCTCATTGGCGGCTGACTCTTGACTTGGACGAACCCCTGCAACCCAATGTCAAATGATCAATGAGAAATGACAAATGATCAATGACAGATGGTCGATGCTCAGGCCATTTCCTGCCTCAAACCGGCCGTGAGGTTCGTGTAGAAGTGGATATTATGGAGGGAGACGAGCATCGGGCCGAGCATCTCGTCGGATTGGAACAGGTGGCGCAGGTAGGAGCGGCTGAAGGAGCGGCACACGTAGCACCCGCACGACTCATCGAGCGGTTTCCCGTCGTCCGCGAACCGGCTGTTCCGCAGGCGGAGCACACCCTCGCGCGTGAAGGCCCAGCCGCTGCGGCCGTTGCGCGTGGGGAGGACGCAATCGAAGAGGTCCACGCCCATTCGAGCGCACGCTGAAACGTCCTCCGGTGTTCCCACACCCATCAGGTACACCACGGTCTCTCTGGGGATAGCCTCGAGCGTCGCGCCAAGGACATCCATCATCGCCCGCTTGTCTTCGCCCATTGACAGCCCGCCGATCGCGAGCCCGTCGAATCCCATCTCGAGCAGACGCGTCGCGCATTCGCGCCTCAGTTCGGGAAACACACTCCCCTGCACGATGCCGAAGAGGAGCGGCCGCGAGGCGGGATTTCCATTCTGGCCGCCGGATGTCGATCTCTCCGAGGAACCCCCTTGCATGTCATGCCGAACTTGTTTCGGCATCTCCTCTACCCCTGGGCGAGGAGATTCTGTCCGCCCCGGGCGGATCCGCTCTGGGCGGAAAACAAGTTCAGAATGACAAGACGGGTGGTTTTCAGCCGAATCCAATATCACAACCCCGTCCTGCATGGCCCGCCCGCGGAAATAGTCCAATGATCGTTTTGCCCATGCAATCGTCCGCTCCATGGCGACGCGCGCCATCTCGCGTTCGCATGGGTAGGCGATCGGCTGGTCGAGCGGCATCAACACATCCACACCGAGCGCAAGCTGGATTGCCACGACCTTCTCGGGCGTGAAGAAGACGGGCGACCCGGAGACGGGATTCTGGAAATCGACCCCGTCATCGGCGACCCGCGCGAGGCGCGCGAGCGAGAAGACTTGATAACCGCCGCTGTCCGTGAGGATCGGGCCGGGCCAGCCCATGAACCGGTGGAGCCCGCCCTGGCGCGCGATGAGCCCCTCGCCCGGCCGCATCGCGAGGTGGTACGCGTTGCAGAGGAGGATAGCGACGCCGGCCTCCTGGAGTTCGCGGGGAGTGATCCCCTTTACGGTGGCCTGAGTGCCGACTGGCATGAACGCCGGGGTAGGAACGATGCCGTGCGGCGTGGCGAGCTCGCCCGCCCGGCCGCGAGAACCCCGCGCCTGCGTCGCTATGCGAAAGCTCATGGCTGCTTTCAAGAACGATGCCAGCCTGACCTATCCTGCATTATTCACGAACCGAGGAAAAGCATCGACAGACTGTCATTCCGAACTCGGTTCGGAATCTCCTTTGCGACGTGTCCGGCCCT
>JAVHLO010000140.1 GCA_031082105.1 Planctomycetota bacterium | reverse complement strand
CGGAAACCGAGTTCGGAATGACAGTCTGTCGATGTTTTTCCTTGATTCGTGAATAGCACGGGGCAGCGGTTCGTGATAACTCAAATTCGGCGGAACTTGTCGCCTACCGCTCCCTCACGGTCGCGGCACTGATTCCTCAATTTCAAGCGACCGAATCTCGACTCACCAAAGCCAGGGCTGCAGCGTCTATTTCCTGCGCCGCGCCAGCCATTTTTCAATCTCGATTCCAACCAGCACGAGGCTGCTCAGTCCCACACAGATTCCAAAATCCGCGACGGTCAACGGCACGGCCTTGAGAAAAGTCTGCAGCACCGGCACGTAGATGACTGATGTCTGCAACGCGACGGTCAAAAGCACCATCGCCAGAAGCAATGGGTTGGACAGCAGCCCGAATGGGAACACATTGTGCCTGGACCGGCTCGCCAGCGCCTGGAACACTTGTGAGAAGGCAAGCGTGGTCATGACCATCGTCTGCCATGAATCCCGCCCCATCCGGGAGTACCATACTCCGACCCCGAGCGCAAGCAAACCGATGAGCGCACCCACCCAGCCGACGTGAATCCCGGCGCTACGCGTGAACACGTTTTCGGCGGGAGAATACGGCGGACGGCGCAGCGTATCCGGCTCGGCGCGTTCCACGCCCAGCCCCAATCCCAGCAGCCCGTCCGTCAGGATGTTCAGCCACAGAAGCTGCAGAGGCGACAGGGGCAGCGGATTCCCCAGTAACGGCGCTAATAGCATCACCGTCACCTTCCCCAGATTGCCGGCCACCGAGAACTTGATGAACTTCCGCACGTTGTCATAGATGACCCGGCCTTCTTCCACGGCAGCGACGATCGTGGCGAAGTTGTCGTCGAGCAGAATCATGTCGGACGCCTGTCTGGCGACGTCCGTACCCGTCAATCCCATTGCGACTCCTATATCGGCCTTCTTCAACGCCGGCGCGTCATTGACTCCGTCGCCGGTCATCGCAACGATGTGGCCCTTTTCCTGAAACGCCTGGACGATTTTCAACTTGTGCTCAGGTGACACGCGCGCGAACACCGGTATCCTGTCCACGTGCTCCTTCAAGTCTTCGACCGACATCCGCTCGAGTTCCACGCCTGTAAGGACGGCGTCACCTTCGGCGATTCCCAGTTCGCGGGCGATCTGCAGTCCGGTAAGCGGATGGTCTCCCGTGATCATCACAGGCCTGATTCCGGCCATGCGGCAGGCCTGCACAGAACCCTTGACCTCATGTCTGGGCGGGTCTATCATGCCGACGAGGCCGACGAGTATGAGATCGCGTTCAACGGCATCCGCCTCCGCGGTTGAGGGCACCGATCCGAGAGGTTTGAATGCGACCCCCAGGACCCGCATCGCCTTCATGGCCAGCGCGACATGCGCGTTGTGGATTCGCTCACGCCAGTCGGCGGTCAGGCGATCGGCCTGTCCGTTATTCCAGACCCGGTTGGAAACATCGAGGAGGCCGTCGACCGAGCCTTTCGTGAACGCCACGTACGGCTCCATGCCGGATTCGAGGCCCGACGCGGTGTTCGGCGTGAACCCGGGTTTCAGGCATTCATGCACGGTTGTCATGCGTTTGCGCTGGGAGTCGAAAGGCCGTTCCCAGACGCGGGGAAGGACCTTTTCCAGTTCGCCTTTCGAGTAACCTATACGCCCGGCCGCGAGAAGGAGCGCGACCTCGGTCGGATCTCCCAGGGCCTGGAAGTTCCGGCCGTCCGGATCGCCGGCGACGTGCGCATCATTACACAACGCGCCGCCCGTCAGCAGCAGGGGGATCGGCGCGGACGCAAGAGAAGCCTCTTCCTTGTCCGGTGAAACCGCGCTGCGCTCGGGCAGGTCGGCCAGCTTCACTTCATGTCCGGCCACGTCCAGCATGATCACCTTCATGCGGTTCTCGGTGAGGGTGCCCGTCTTGTCGGAACAGATGACCGTTACCGAGCCGAGCGTCTCGACGGCGGGCAACTTGCGGATGAGCGACTTGCGCTTGAGCATGCGCTGAGCGCCGAGCGCGAGCGTGATTGTGACGACGGCGGGGAGCCCTTCAGGCACGACTGCGACCGCGACGCTCACGGCAGTGAGAAGCATGTTGGTCAGTTTTTCGCCTTGCAGCAGTCCCAGTGCGGCGACGAGGCCTGCGACGGCGAAGCCGATGTAGGCAAGCACGCGGCCGACACGGTCCAATCGCCTCTGGAGCGGGGTCTGCTCCTGCTTGACTTTCTGGATCATGTCTGCGATCTTGCCCAGCTCCGTCTTCATGCCGGTGGCAACAACTGCACCGAGCCCGCGCCCAAAGCTTACGACGGTGCCCATGTACGTCATGTTGCGGCGGTCGCCCAGGGGAGGATCGTCCGTGTCGAGCGCCTTCGAGTGTTTCTCTATCGGCTCGGACTCGCCTGTGAGCGCAGACTCCTGCGTCTGCAGGTTGACGCTCTCGAGTATCCGGCAATCGGCGGAGACGTAGTTTCCTGTCTCGAGCACGAGAATGTCTCCGGGCACGAGCTTGCCGGCGGAGACCTCCTGCAACCTTCCGTCGCGTCGAACCTTCACAACGGGAACGGCAAGCCGCTTCAGCGCCGCGATTGCGCGCTCCGCCCTGACTTCCTGGACAAGACCGATGACGACGAAGAGGGCAACAATGACGGCGATGGCAATTGTATCTTTCCATGCTCCAAGCGCGCCCGAGAGAGCGGCCGCGAAGAGGAGGATGACGACCATTGTTGCGGTGAGCTGTTCCCAGAGTATGCCGAACGCGCCGCGTCTTGCGCGCTCGATCAGTTCGTTCGGGCCGTGTTCGGCCAGGCGGCTCGCGGCCTCCTGTGTGGTCAGGCCCAGCGTCGCATCCGCGCGAAGCCGGTTCAAGACTTCCGGTGATTCCAGTCTATGCCAGGTTTTCATGAGCGAAAGCTCTGCGCAACACTCAGAAACCACCACGCGCTTCAGCGCGGGCACGTGGTGTGAGATAGCCAGGATACTACGTTCGACTCACCAGCCGGCACTATTCACGAAGGTTTGTAGCAAGGCACGTAGCCGCAACGGAGTGCCGGCGTTTCTCGGAAGAAGACGCCACTCCGGCTGCGGCCTGCGTGGCTTACTACAGACTTAACAGTCTGTCGCGAGTTTGTCGAAGGTTCGTGGATAATACGGGCTAGGGCAGCAGACCGCGCATAATCAAATCTACGCCAACCCTTTCGATCGAGAGGTCGGAGAGTTTCAGCGCGGAAACCAGTTGAGAGACACCCTCTCCGGAGATCGGGCCGGGCGCGTCCTTGCCGCCGAATATAGTCGGCGCCATGAAAATAACCACCTCGTCCGCAAGGCGCGCATCGAAAATCGAGCCGAGCAACTCGCCGCCCCCCTCGACCAGTATCCGAAGCATACCCAGCTCAGCCAGCTTCAGGAACAGCTTGCGGATGCAGACGCGACCGAAGCGGTTCGTTGTCGTTGCCGCGCTGTTCGCCGAGACAACGGTCGTTCCCGGGGAGGAAGGCTCGTTCCCGTTCGTTCCGGTCCCTGCGGGGCGCACCTCGTCGGCCTTTCTCTTTTCGTTCAACTCCTGGAGGCGGCGCTCCGGCGAGTCCGACTCGGGACCGATGCCGCACGTGGCGCTTGTTTCCTCCTCGATCTCGAGCACTTTGCACCCGAGTTCGCAGAGTTTGGCGATATCCGCCTGCGCGGCGCACGGGGCGACGGCGACATAGGTTTCAACCTTGCGGGCGGTCTGGACGATTTTCGATTCGACGGGGAGCCGCGCCCGGCTGTCGACGATGACTCTGGCCGGCTGCTGGCCGGGTACGTCGCGAAGGGTAAGCAGCGGGTCATCTGCAAGCACCGTGCCGATGCCCACCACGACCGCCCTGGCCTCGGCTCTCAGTGCGCGCGCGCGCGTCCGGGCCTCGTCGCTCGTTATCCATCTGGACTCTCCCGATGCGGTTGCGATACGCCCGTCCGCGCTCATCGCCCATTTTGCGACGACGTACGGGAAACCGGTCTTCTGCAGTTTCAGGAAGGCCCTGTTCAGCTTCTTCGACTCTTCTCCGAGCACGTCCTCGACGACTTCGATGCCTGCGGTTCGCAGCTTGTGGATCCCTTTCCCGTTGACGACCGGGTTGGGGTCGCGCATGGCCACGACGACCTTCTTCATTCCAGCCTCGATGATCGCATCGACGCACGGCGGCGTCTTGCCGAAATGGGCGCAGGGTTCGAGGTTGACGTACAGGGTGGCATCGTGCGCGCGGGGGCCCGCGTCGCGGATGGCATTGACTTCCGCGTGCGGTCCACCGAAGAACTCGTGGTGGCCTCTGCCCACGATCTCGTTTCCGGCAACGACCACAGAACCGACCATCGGGTTCGGCTCGACATTGCCCTTGCCCAGCGCCGCAAGCCGCAGCGCCTCTTTCATGAAGGCGTCATGCATTCCGCAACACTCGAAAAAGGCCCACGGGATTCTGGAATCTAGATTTTGGATTCTGGATTGGCGAAGTTGAGTCCGCGAGACCGCTGCACCCCGCGATTCTCGCCTGCTCGCAAACCGCGAAGCGGGACTTTTCGCCGCTCTGCGCCCTCCGTGTCTTTGTAGCCATTCCCGTCTCCATCAGTTGAGGCGCAGACTACTCCCGCTTATCGCGCAGCAGCTCGAGCGCGGCGGCGGGGATTTGCGCGCCGCGCTCGTACAGGTATTCGGCGTGCAGCCTGGCGCCTGCCACATCGCCGAGCCGCGCGCAGGTCTCTGCCAGCCCGTATCTTGCCTCGAGACTGTCGGGATACTTTTCCAGTGCGCGCAACAGGTCGGCCCGGGCCCACGCAAGGTCGCCCTTCAACATGTGGGCCACCGCACGCGCCCTGTAGGCCTCCTCCAACGGGGCGTCGGCCATGTTCAGGAGACACGTGAGATCGGAAATCGCGTCATCGTACCGGCGCGCTTCAGTGAGCACGTACCCCAGCGCGCGCCTTACGTCCGCGCGGTTCGGTTCGATTTCCGCCGCCCTTCTCAGGTCTGCAACGGCCTCGTCCGCCCTGCCCAGCGCCGCATAGCTAAGCGCGCGGTTGTAGTATGGTCCGTCCATGTCCGGGGCAATGAAGACGGCTCGCGATAACCCCCGTATTGCCCTTTCATGATCCGCCTCGTATGCGTGCAGGTTCCCCAATCCTATGTGGCCGACGAAACTCTTCGGCTCCTTGATGATAAGATCATAGTAGAACGAAGGCCCATTCATCCACGCCTCGTTCCTCTGCATCGTGAGTACCACGCTGAACACCCACGCGAGCCCGAAGACGACAAGGGCTGCGTAGCGCCTGATCCGCGGAGCCTTGCGTTCGATCGAAATCAGACCGGCCGCGAACAGCAGTGAGACCGAGAGCGACGGCACGTACAACAGCCGCTCGGCCTTCACGGTGCCGATGGGAACGATGTTCGAGGCCGGCACCAGGGCGATGAAGAACCACAGAATGATGAACGAGACGATGGGCGCCCTCTTCACGACGATGATACCGAACGCCAGCAACGCCCCGAGCAGCCACATGGCGATCTTGCCCGGGGCGATCAGCGGCAGCGCCATCTTCGGAATGGAGTCGTAGATCGGAAGGGCATTCTGGTGCACCGGAACGAACAGCAATCCGATGTAGTCGACGAACACTCTCGAACAAACCGCGAGCCGCTCGAACGGGGTCAGGAGTCCCAACGGGCGCATTGTCTCGCCGAGCATCCCGGTCACAATCAACCGCATCGTCACATACGCGAATACAGGCAGGGCGAACGGCAGCGCGGTCCAAGCGGCGGCAACAGCGTTCCTGAAGATACCGCGTGTTTTCCGCGTCCGCTGCAGGAAATGAGCGCCTGCCAGCCAGGCCAGGGCCGGCAGCATCAGGGCGCTCTCCTTCGACAGCATTGCCGCCATTCCCGAGAGTAGCGCGAGCGCCATGAACGCTGTCCGGGCCGAGAAGACCCGGCCGATTTCGGCTGACAGTATGCCCGTCGAATCCGAAGCGGTGACGTTCGGAGAAATCATGGGGACCGCGCACGCGATCTTCATGCCCGCGCCCGAGCCGGGTTCTGTCCGCGCGCCCGCGCCGCTCTCGGCGGGGGACGCCGTTCCGCGCCGCTCCAGGCTCAGGAGATGGAGCCATAGCGCAAGGAAGAGAAACGCCCCCGCATAGAGCTCCGTGCGTCCGAAACAGATGTTGGAGACGGCCTCGGTATGAATGGGGTGAACGGCGAACAGCATTGCCGCGATCCACGCGAGCTTGTAGTCGCCGACGAGTTTCGCCAGGAAAAAGAACAGTGCGATGCATGCGAGCGAATGAAGAACGAGGTTCACCGCGTGGAACCCGGCCGTGTTGAAGCTCAGTCCGGATTTCTCGCTCGGTCCCCACAGACTGTATTCGATTCCGAGCGACCAGGTCGGGATCGGCCGGTACAGGGTCGATTTCTGTACGCCGCTCCAGTAGGTCGCGCGAAACGCCTCCGTCGGGTCCCAGTGCCTGACAATTTGCGGGTTGACGACTATCAGCTCGTAGTCGTCAAACGCGAACTCCGCGTCGAGAGTGGCCGCATAAGCGAGCAATGCCGCGCAACAGATCGTGAGAGAGGCGAACAGGAACGGTCGCCGTGTCCGCATCGACCGGCCGGACGGTGAGACAGCATCTTGTAGAGACAGCGTTGGAACCATATGTCTGTGTATAACCCGGTTTCTTCATGAGATTCGATTCGCTGTCATGCCCCAGACCGTGTCGGGGGCATCTCCTTCAGCAAAGGGGCGGGCACGCGGCCAAAGGAGATTCCGTCCACCGCAGCGGATCCGCCTGCGGCGGAAACCGGGTTCGGAATGACAGTCTGTGGATGCCTTTCCTTGATTCGTGAACAATGCGGGCTAACAGGCTGACGCCGGCCTGCCGCTGCTGCGCCGGAAGACGGCTGGCCGGCCGTTCATCCCAGCAGGCTCTCGCCCTGCATCTCCGCCGGCACGCCGAGCTTAAGGTGATGGAGAATCGTGGGCGCAACATCGCAAAGCCGTCCGCTGGGCCGCAGCAGAGGTTTCCTGCCGTCTGTCTGTACGAGAGTAAGCGGTACCGGGTTTGTCGTGTGATATGTGTGCGGTTGGTTTGTCTCGTAATCGATCATCTGTTCGCAATTTCCGTGGTCCGAAGTCACCAGCGCCGTGCCCTTCTTCCGGAGGACGGCCGCGACAACCTCGCCGACGCAAGAGTCCACCGTCTCGACGGCCTTTATCGCCGCAGCCAGTATGCCGGTATGCCCGACCATGTCGCCGTTGGCGAAGTTGATGACATAGAAATCGTGCGAGCATGCGTCGATTGCGGCGAGAGCGTTCTTTGTAACCTCGAACGCGCTCATCTCGGGCTGCAGGTCATAGGTCTTCACTTTCGGCGACTGCACGAGGATCCGATCCTCGCCCTTGAACGCAGTCTCCTCGCCGCCGTTGAAGAAGTAGGTAACGTGCGCGTATTTCTCCGTCTCGGCGATCCTGAGCTGGGCCATGCCCGCGTCGGAGATGACCTTGCCGAGCACGTTGCTCAGGTTCACAGGCGGGAAAGCGACCGGCGCGGAGAACGTCTTGTCGTATTCGGTCATCGTGACCAGCTTGACCGTCGGGAAGGCGGCGCGCTGGAATTCCTTGAAATCCGGTTCGGTCAGGGCCCGAGTCAGTTGTCTCGCGCGGTCCGCGCGGAAATTGAAGTATATGACGGCATCCCCGTCCTTCATGACGCCGCGCGGCGAGCCGTCCGGCTCGACGATTACTGTAGGTTGGACGAATTCGTCGGTCTCTCCCCGGGCATAGGCGCCGCTCACCGCGGCGGTCGCGCTGTCCGCCTTCTGCCCGATTCCCTGCGTGAGGCAATCGCAGCCGCGCTGTGTCCGGTCCCAGCGCTTGTCTCTGTCCATCGGGTAGTAGCGCCCGGCCACTGAAGCGATCCGGCCGACGCCGATCTCGGTCATCTTCGCCTCGAGCGCCTTCACGAATTCGAGTCCGCTGGCGGGCGGCGTGTCTCTGCCGTCGAGAAAGGCGTGGAAGAGCACCTTCCCGGAGGGGACGCCGCAGCGTTTCGCCATCTGAAGGAGCGCAAAGTAGTGGTTGTCCGAAGAATGCACGCCGCCGTTCGACACGAGGCCCATCAAGTGAAGCGAGGATCCGTTGGAAAGCGCGTGTCTGACGGCCGCCGAAAGCGCCTTGTTCTCGAAGAAGGAACCATCTTCGATATGCCTGTCGATGAGCGTGATCTCCTGCCAGACGATCCGGCCCGCGCCGAGGTTCAGGTGGCCGACCTCCGAGTTGCCCATGAGTCCAGGAGGCAGACCGACATCGCGGCCCGAACAGAGCAGGCGGGTGGTGGGAAAATCGCGTTCCATCGAGCTCGTATGCGGTGTGGAGGCGAGACGAATGGCGTTGCTCTCGACGCGCGGGTTGACGCCCCAGCCGTCCATGATGATCAAGACCAGCGGTTTATCTTTCATGGGGCACCATCATACCATCTGCTGACGGCGAAGTCAACAATGTGAAAACGCCCTTCCCGGCAGGTGGAAAAACGGAAGCGAAAAACGAAGAGCCGGCCACCCCCCCTGATTCCCTGATCTCCTGATCCCCTGATGTCCTGCT